>JASEHG010000229.1 GCA_030018855.1 Candidatus Brocadiaceae bacterium | reverse complement strand
CCGGCCCCGAGTATATTGCCATACCAGCATACACCACTATGGCAAAGACTACCGTTGCTAAAAGTGGCTTAAGCAGTTTTGACATGAAAAAGGGGGTTGTGTGTAATTCTGCGTTGGAAGGTCTCATACGTGTTTGTCCCACAAATCCGTTCTATCGGAGCAGACTGCGTCAATAGGCATCTTTCTGAGCCTTTCTTTAAATTCAAGGACCCTCTCCACTGGATGACCCTGCAGTTCCGGAGAGACAAGGCAAAGCCTGAAATGCTCCTTCAATTTCCTGTAAGTTTGAGCCGTTAAAGGGATATCATTAAAACAATCAACCCAGACCCAATCCACCCTTCCCTTAAGGGCAAGGCAACTCTCTATAGGCTCAAATTCTGAAAACCGTACGGCTATCTTGGACACGCCTCTTCTTATAAGTTTGACAATTGAAGGAAATGTCAAATCCAGGAAAAAATAGTCCTCAATTTTATGTCCCTGAACCAACTTGAGAACCTCAGATTCTATGCCCTCCGTTTTTACATTAAGGATTACAAACCTATGGTCATAATGGTGTAAGAACTCCGCAAATTCAACGCCGTCCTTAAAGGGCTCGTGTTGCAGAATCAAGCGCCCCTTGAAATCCCTAATGTCTACCTCCACCCCCAGACTCTTAGGAACGTTGCGCAGACCCTTAATATCGTTTATTCTATGTGCGACAAGAATCATACGGCCACTCATGGTAAGAATTAAAGGGGACCTCCCCTTTATTCGCCAGAATCAACAGTAAGCACCTTGCGGGGCATGAATCTATTGCCCCGGGATATGCAGACGTACAATCTACCACCTGAGTCGTAAAGACATACGTCGTCCTTCCTGTCACCATCAACATCACACGCCTTCAGTACCTCGTACCGCAGGTAATTATCACACAACCAG
Organism: Candidatus Brocadiaceae bacterium; assembly: GCA_030018855.1. Lineage (GTDB taxonomy): Bacteria > Planctomycetota > Brocadiia > Brocadiales > Bathyanammoxibiaceae > 2-12-FULL-52-36. The sequence goes on along the minus strand of JASEHG010000229.1, from coordinate 2,075 downwards.
AGGTCTCTCCTTCTAAAGCCCCTCCGCCCCTGCGATAGCAAGACCCATATATAACCCCTTTTGGAGTATAATAAAGTGCAACTTGCTATATCGTCTCTTCCGTCGCCGTTAAAATCCCCTACCATCAGCCTTTGGTCATCGTCCGGGATATGAATACTATCCTTCCATATCCCACTAGATGAAACCACAACTACATTGCCTCCCCTACCTACCGTAGCCACGTCAGACTTTCCATCCCCGTCAAAATCTCCGACTAAATTATTCAACTCGCCGGAGCCAAGTTCTAATGGAAGCTGGCTCATTAGCTTGTTAAAGGGTTCAAAGTACCTCTCTCTATTAATAAGGATGTACGGTTTCCTTTCTTTGACCAGGAACAGGTCACACCTGCCGTCCCCGTCAAAATCGCCTGGCAGGACATTACAGTTTAATAGAGAAAACGGCACTTCTAATGCTTTACCACTCTCAAACACCTGCCCCTTTTTAGACAATACAGAAATCCTGCTGTCCCCAGGCTTCCAGGTACCAACATCAAACACCCCATCGCCATCAAAATCACCACATACAGAGTTTTCTGTTAGCAGGCCCTCCAACCTCTGGGAAATCCACCGGCTGGTCCGCCCCCTTCCGGATAGTATCACGTTAACCGAATTTCCTTCCCCTGTTATCAAAAAATCTACTTTCTCATCCCCGTTCATGTCCCCTGTCCAAATCACCTTTGATTGTAATCTCTCATATTCAGTCAAGAAATCGGTCTTTATCTCTTCCAGACTCTTCCTGCTAATATTGATGTACCTCTTGCTCAGGAGGTCAAAAAACAGTAGCTTAATTCCAGCAGTGGTACTTAGGCCTTTGATATCTTCGGCGCTTAACGGCCTCTGGAATGGTTCTATGGGCGCCTTTTTTAGGAAATCAAATTCCAGTCTGGCCTCGTCCACTTTTGACAGCCTATCAAATGGTACTCCGTACAATGCAAGTCCATGAGAAATGACACTCAAACCTGCCCATACCTGCACTGAAGGGTATCGCTGATAAGAAAGCCGTCCGGGGGTATTCACAATAAGCACGGGGTCCCCGGCCTCTATAGCCCCTCTGGATAGATTCAGTACATCTGTGCAGTTCCACTTGCACAAGTTACCAGCGAACCTGTAGACCAGGTCTGAATCACGAATAAACCTCCCGTTACTTCCAATTAGCACGAAGACAAACAACAACTTGAATATGTTTACCCTCGGAGGCGTCGGGAACATACGCCTTTTTACTACTCTGGTCACGTCGTGCACCACAAAGGCAATCAATAGGGAAGAAAAGACTGCAGGGAAGTACAAGTATCTGGCATGTTTTATTTGCATCATGGCATGAGGCAGGCAGGCCACAAGGAAGCCCACACATAAAAGTGCACATATTGAACTGCTTCGGCACAGAAACAACAAATAGGCAATAAAACCCGCTGAGATGAGCAATCCCCCTGCACGGTAGCCAGCGTACGGGAAGGGGTTAAATAATAGTGGAATTGTGTCTAGAAAGGTATCAAATTTCGCCATCACAGAAGGGGGCGCATACATCCCCCCCAGGGGAGAAAGAGGGCTTTTACCGCAGTATAACCCAAAGAGGCACCAGCCTATGAAGGCAAGGACAAGCATACCCGTCAATAAGACGATAGCCCTCTTGTTAACCCTCCCTACAGGTATGATTTGGTACGATACAAGTAAGCCCAGTACGGGAAGTAGGGCAAATATGATTAAAGCGGTGTGTTTAGTAAATAAAGCGAGTGTGGCAAAAACAGCACAAAAGACCAGGTAGACATTCCTCTCTCTCTGGGTGTAAAAGAGAAAGAAGGCCACGGAACCGAGGGCAAAAAAGACCCATACCACCTCATACACGAAGCCAATGCAAAAGAGGGGCTCCGTTGTATGAGAGTAACTCACAAATATTAGCCCGGAAAGTAATCCTACGGCCCTTTTTTGAGATAGGGTCGCGGCTATGAAGTAAACCAGGAGTGAAGAGAGGAGATGAAGCGTTAGGCCCAGGAGGTTATAGGGGACTGGATTTACACCGAATCTTTGATAAATGCTGTC
>JASEHG010000228.1:2708-3015 GCA_030018855.1 Candidatus Brocadiaceae bacterium | reverse complement strand
GTACAAGCTGGTGGGCCTTTTTCCAGACCTCAAGGTCTCCAAACTTCTCTGCTTTCATCTTTCCCTACTGTATACTGTCTACTGTCTACTGTCTTTTAAGAAGGGGTTAAGGTTTTCCCTGCCTACTGTCTACTGTATGCTGTCTACTGTCTTTTCACCACGGGTTAAGGTTTTTCCTGTCTACTGTCTACTGTATGCTGTCTGCTGTCTACTGTCTTTTAACCGCCTCCCACACCTTCTCCGCAATCTCTCCCTCGTGGAGCATCTTGCTGTCCTTGACGCACTGGATGATGGCCCAACCGCCACC
>JASEHG010000228.1:0-2698 GCA_030018855.1 Candidatus Brocadiaceae bacterium | reverse complement strand
TGTAGGCCCTCTCGGCGGCCTCCAGATGGCGGACGTCCTCCTCATGGATGTCTTTCTTGCGCGCCTCCTCCCTGGGCAGTTCCTTATGCCTCTTTTTTATCAAATCTACGGACACCCTGGCAGGGACGTCCAGATACAGGCTCAGATGGGGCCTGGGGTTGCCGAGGACCTTGTACTCCAGTTCCTCCAGCCAGTCAAAGAAATGTCCCCTCTGTTTGGGGTCGTCAAATTTTCCACCCTGGTGGGCCTTGTTGGAGTCCACATAGCGGCGGGCGATGACGGTCTTGCCAGCCTCTAGCCACTGGTTTATCCTCCCCTTCTCCTCAAAGCGGTCGCCCGCATACAGTACGGCCGCCAGGTAGGGGTTAACGTCTTTGGCACCGCCGAATTCCCCATGCATGTACCTCTCTACCATCCTGCCGAAGAAGGTCTCCCCCCTGCGGGGGAACTTGATGGTCTCAGCCGGGCGCCCTGCCTTAATGAGCCTTTCCATGAGCAGATGACTCTGCACCGTCTTTCCACTACCGTCAATGCCCTCAATAGCGATAAGTTTGCCTGGCATCTCTCCCCTCCTGTTCAATAAACTATTGCATAAGACCTCAAAACCACTAAAATCAGTTGTCAGTCCTCAGTTATCAGTCTCTCTGACAATCGGCAACAGATAATGAACAACCAGCAACTGATTATATGATACCAAATAGTAACAGCTTTGCCTCAGCGGGTAAAGATTTTTCCTTATGTCATGGATGATCTCCTTTACTGGATAGCCCTGCACGGTACAGAAGGGGTGGGTCCTGCCACCTTCAGGCGGATACTGGATAGGTTCCCCGGACCGAAGGCGGCTATGGAGGCCCCCAGGAGGGAGCTTATTTCTGTCCGTGGCCTCAGCGATTCTGTCATCGGGGGCATAGTGCAGGGTAGGGGACGTCTGGAGGACACAAAAAGACTATTAAAAACCCTTAACAAAAATGGTATAAATATAATAATTCGGGGCGAGGAGGACTACCCTGCCCCTCTCAAAGAAATGAAAAATCCCCCCGTAATCCTCTACGCCAGGGGGAGATACCTGTCCGCCTCAGGCGGAGATGAAAGGGCGGTGGCCATCGTGGGGACGACAAGGCCCACCGAGAAGGGTCTCTGGATAGCCAGGGAATCGGCCAGGAGGTTGGTGGAGATGGGTTACACCATAGTGAGCGGTTATGCCAGGGGGATAGATACGGCCGCCCATCTGGGGGCACTTGAGGCGGGGGGCAGGACTATACTGGCCTTACCTATGGGAATACTGAGATTTTTCTGGAGACGGGAATTCCAACCCTTTATTGGTAGGGGCACGTTGCAACGTGCCCCTACAGATAATTACCTCATCCTTTCAGATTCTTTTCCTACCCTGGGCTGGCACGTAGGGACTGCCATGTCCAGGAACCGCCTCATAGCCTGTCTGAGCAGGGCAGTACTCGTAGTGGAGACGGAGGTTGGGGGTGGCGCCATCTACACGGCCGAATTTGCCAGGGGGTTGGGGAGGAAAATCTTTACCCTGCACTACAGAAACACGCCCCAAGCCGCCAGGGGGAACCAACTCTTACTAGAGAGGGGGGCAATACCGGTAACTAATTTTAAGGAGCTAGAAGAATGTATGACTAATCTTTTGTAGGGGCACGTTGTCCGCCTTAGGCGGATGCCCCTACGGGCGTGGAAGGAGGTGTCTTATGGACATCAAACACTACACAGAGGTAGAACCCCAGGGCGGGCTTGAGGGCGCCGTTGGGGTCAAGATCCGCTGGTTGATAAAAGAGACTACGGGGGCAAAGAACTTTGTTATGAGACACTTTGAGATTGCCCCCCAGGGCCACACCCCACTGCACCACCACCCCTGGGAGCATGAACTATTCATCCTCAGTGGCCAGGGGGCAGTAACCAATGCAAAAAAAGAAGAGAAGACACTAAGACCCGGCAACGTGGTCTTCATCCCAGGGGGAGAGGCCCACCAGTTTAAGAATGATGGCAAAGAGCCCTTCACCCTCTTATGCCTGATACCAAGCAAGGACAAGTGCCATTTGTAGTTATTTGCGAGTTATCTGAAACCCTATATAATATAGTTGTCGTTTTGTAAGTTTAATATCCCCTCTAATAAGTTGAAAATCCGCCTCAGGCTGGAGGGGATAAAGGGGTGTGTCCATCCACATCCCTTCTCCGCCTAAGGCGGATCAAGGGCAGGCAAGGGGGCAGGAAGAATGTAGGGACACGGCGCGCCGAGTCCCTCAGTCCGCCCAAGGCGGATTCAGGGGTTTCAAAGGTGATTACCTGCACCTGCTGAAGACGTGTTGTTGGGGAAAGGACTAGATGATATGAGTAAAGCTACGGGTAACAGGGCACGTATTGAGATACCTCACGAGAAGCTAGCGGAGTTTTGTCAGCGCAATCATATCCGCAAACTTTCTCTTTTCGGTTCTATACTGCGGGAAGACTTTCGCCCTGACAGCGACGTGGACGTCTTGGTGGAGTTTGAGCCTGGGCATGTCCCTGGATTTATCCGTCTAGCAGGCATGGAGATTGAACTCTCCCAGATACTTGGGGGATACAAAGTGGATATGAACACACCGCAATGTTTGAGCCGTTATTTCCGCGATGAGGTGCTTGCAACGGCAGAGGTGCAATATGCCAAGGGATGACTTAATCCGACTGCGTCATATGTTAGACG
>JASEHG010000227.1 GCA_030018855.1 Candidatus Brocadiaceae bacterium | reverse complement strand
CCTGTGCCAGCGCATGGGGAGTACAAGACCCTCCTCCCCTAGAGGAATGCAGAGTGCGGAGTTGTTTTAATTCCGCACTCCCCATTCCGCACTCGGAATGTCCCGCATTCCTAATTCCAGAAGGGTTCGGTATTTCTCAAAGGAAGGTGTCTATGACTATTCAACATTCCGTAGAGGGTCAGTCCCTGGCAGATGTCCTGGAAAGGGTCCTGGACAAGGGCATCGTAATTGCCGGTGACATAAAGATAACTCTAGTAAACACGGAACTCCTCACCATACAGATACGCCTTTTAATAGCCTCTGTAGACAGGGCCAAGGAACTGGGCATTGATTGGTGGAGCCGCCCCGGTTACACAGAACAGTTTTCATTTGAGGGACAGAAGAAGCAGATAGAGACCCTGCAGAAGAGGCTTGAATCCCTGGAGTCTGCCCAGAAGGAAGGGCTTTCCGCCTTGAAGAAACAGATTGAGGCAGTAGAGCCTAAAAAGAAGAAATGGAGGCTGTAGACCATGGACTGGTTTGGAAAAAAAGGGAACAAGGAGGCAGAGATTGCTTGCACCTTTTGCAAAGGGACGGGGAGAGACCCCTTTGCCATCATGTCGCCTTTGGCAACGTGTTACGTATGTAATGGCAAGAAGAAGCTAAGGGTTGCAACTCCTAATACAAGATGCAGTTACTGCTGGGGGAGGGGGGTTGCTCCTGTAGGGGCAAGGAATGCCTGCCTGGCCTGCCATGGTATAGGTTTTATCCCCGTTAGCAACACTGCCGAGACCTGCCCTACCTGCGATGGCACGGGTGAAGATAAGGGCGGTCTATACTGCCTGCAGTGTCATGGTAGTGGGAAGGCCGTTCCTCTAGCTACTTAGGTTACCTGAAGAAACAACTTGAGACCGTGGAACCAAAAAAGAAAAAATGGAGGCTATAAAGGCATGTCCTTGTTCAGAAGAGATAAAAAAGAAGTGGAGGTTATATGCACCTTTTGCAAGGGGACGGGGAGAGACCCTTTTAGAATCATGTCTCCCTTGTCTACGTGTTACGTCTGCGGGGGGAAGAAGAAAGTCAGGGTGGCCAGTCCTAATGTCAGGTGCAGTTACTGCTGGGGGAGGGGAGTCTCCCCTGTAGGGGCAAGGAATGCCTGTCTTGCCTGTGGGGGCATAGGTTTTATCCCCGGCGGTAACAACACAGAGACCTGCCCTAAATGTAGCGGTACGGGTGAAGATAAGAACGGTCTATACTGCCTGCAGTGTCATGGCAGTGGAAGGGCTATTCCCCTGGCAATCTGAAACGGTGAGGCCGCTTTCAGTTGCCCAAAATAAGAAGAAACAACTTGAGGTGGCAGGGCCATCTCCGACTAAGGCAGAACCCAAAAAGAGAAAATGGCGGCTATAAAGATGATATGGGTTAGGAAGGAAAGGCATAAAGGGGTGGAGATCACCTGTACCTTCTGCCGTGGGACGGGGAGGGACCCCTTTGCAATCATGTCTCCACTGGCTACGTGCTATGTATGTGGGGGCAGGAAGAAGGTCAGGGTGGCAAGTCCTAATGTAAGTTGCAGTTATTGCTGTGGGATGGGGGTCTCCCCCATAGGGGCCGGGAACGCCTGCCCGGCCTGTTGCGGCGTAGGTTTTGTCCCTGTTAGTGAAGACGCCCCCTGGCAACCTGAATAAGAAGAAACAACTTGAGGTGGCAGGGCCCAAGAGGAAATGGAGGCTATAAAGTGATATGGTTTAGAGAGGAAGGTCGCGAAAAGAGTGAGATTACCTGTATCTTCTGCCGTGGGACGGGGAGTGACCCCTTTGCAATCGCTACGTGCTACGTATGTAAGGGTAAGAAGAAGGTCAGGGTGGCAAGTCCTAATGTAAGGTGCAGTTATTGCCGTGGGACGGGGGTCTCCCCCATAGGGGCCAGGAACGCCTGCCCGGCCTGTTACGGCGTGGGTTTTGTCCCTGTTAGTAAAGGCGCCCAGACCTGCCCTAAATGTGGTGGTACCGGCGAAGACAAGAGCAGTCTATACTGTCTGCAGTGTCACGGCAGTGGAAAGGCTTTGCACATGGCTACTTAGGATTAAGGAACAAGATAAACGGGCAGGTGAGGTGATACGGCTTATGTTTCATCTTCTCTTATTTCCGCAATCTTTATGATTGCCTTCAACAGATATGCTTATCCGTTCCCTTTTCCCTTGTTTCATGTACACATGATGGCTCCCATGTATATTCTTTAGTTGCCAGCCCTTTCTCTCCAGAATCCTGCATAGGTGCTTACCAGAGATGCTTTTCATACTACTATTTCAAGCACCGTATCTTCGGGTTTTAATTCGACTTCTTTGGTGTCAACAGAAAGGCATGCCTCTATTGCCTCATGTATGTTCTGCAACAACTCTTCCCATGTGTCCCCCTGGGTGAAACAGCCTGGTATAACCGGTACCTCTGCCCAGAATCCACCCTCCTCTGCCTTATGCACGACCACCTTGATTTTCATTGCACGCCCTCCATGTTATCTACAACAAATCACTCCCTTAACTCATAAATCTCAAACGGCAATTGGCAATCGCTTTTTCCCCTTCCCCCTAAGACCAATTATTTGAGCAATACTTGCAGAAGACTTTACAAATGGTGCGGAAGGTGGGATTTGAACCCACACGGCATTATCAGTGCCACTAGCCCCTCAAACTAGCGCGTCTGCCAATTCCGCCACTTCCGCATATGATGGAGTGTGGCTCTTCGTCAATTATTCTAGTCTTTACGTAAGAAAAGTCAATTGGAAGGAGTGGTTTGGGTTTAGTTGCCTTTTTACTCTAGGTCTCTGAAAAAATCCAGGGCAAAGGTGTCATTGCGAGGGACGAAGTCCCGAAGCAATCTCTTAAACCTGATACGAATGTAGCCGCAGACTTCAGCCTGCATCCTAATCAAGAACGTAGGGACAGACCTTCAGGTCTGTCCAATAATCTTCCCTCCCCATTGGTGGGATTAGAGCCACCGGGCCAGGGTGGGGGTGTCAAAGGGGGGATTACCTCCGA
>JASEHG010000226.1 GCA_030018855.1 Candidatus Brocadiaceae bacterium | reverse complement strand
CTTCTTTTTTATACAGAGGCGGATCTCTAAGAAGAGCCATAAATAAACGAATGGTATGGTTATTGCACCAAACAAGATATTGTACCATTCATTAAAATTGTGCTGGAATGCAACCTCCAGCATGGCCGCAATAGCTTTATTAGACCATTCATAAATCGTTATGGAGTTCATATGTGGAGGAAAGGGATTGCCCCACAGGTATAAATTGTATCCATACCACAGGAGTGGAGGTACATGGAATAGAAACAAAACTATTAAATTACTCTTTGAATAAAGCCTCCTTGAGAAGATGAAATAAAGCGTGAATGTGCATATTAATATCCCTGTGGCCTTTATCATCATAATAATAGCCGAAAGGGCCATTGCGGAGTAAAGATACTCTTCTTTACTCTCAATCTCAAATCGGTAAAAGCAGTAGAACAAAAGCGTTGTTGCAAAAGTCAAAGGCGCTTCCTGATAGAACCATTCCATCCTATTGACAAAAAATGGTGAGATAAGGATAGCAACTGCAGGGATTATTAAAGTCTGACCATAGTTGTAAGACCATCTAAACACTACCGCAAGAAACAGGAACGAAAAAGAAAGAGGAATCAACGAGGCTATCCATGCCCTCTGCAATCCTGTAATTTGGAATAAAACTGCAGCTAAACCATGTATACCAGGGGTGATAAGAGGGATTAGAGGTGCATTTTCAGATAAATCCATACCGGTCGGCGGGGCGTGGTTCAAGGCTATAAAGCGGGCAACTGGCAAGTGAGTACCTCTTGCATCCTGTCCTTCGTCAAAGCCCTCAAAATATGCAAAAGTAACGAAGATTGAAAAAACCAGACAAGAATAAAAGAAAACCCTCTTTCTGCTTGAACAAAATATTTCCTTAAAAAAATCAAAAGTTATATTGTTCTTCTTTAATAAAATCAAAGAAAGTACAGACGCAAGGGATATTACTTCCCAGTGGAAAAAACTTTTTGCCAGAGCTAAAAATATTATGGACGCTAGCAGAGAAAACAGAAAGATAATCATCCTCTCTCTCTCTTTGTACTCATCTTCTCCAGCACCCTCAAATCCTCAACATCCTCCAGCCGCTCTAGTATTTCTTGGTATTCATCTATATCCAGGATGACCGCGGCCGGCTTGCCCTCCCGAAGTTTTGTAGGGTGCGTTTCAACGCACCAGACTACTGGCTATAAATTCCCAGCGATCCGCCTCAGGCGGACTGGACTCCAAAAATTAACTCAACCCCTTCCAATACCCAGGTAATTAAAGCCTAACCGACGCATCTCCCCGGGGTCATAGACGTTCCTGCCGTCTACTACGTTGGGTCTTTTTAAGAGTCCTTTTATCCTCTTTTTGTCCAGCCCCCTAAACTCGTTCCATTCCGTGAGGATTATCAGGGCATCGCAACCCGTAAGCGTCCTGTAGGGGTCGTTGCAGAAGTTTACATGCTTGAGGAGCATCTTTGCCCTGGCCTCGGCCACGGGGTCAAAGGCCTGAATCCTTGCCCCGGCCCTCTGCAATTCCTTGATAACGGCCAGGGAGGGGGCCTCCCGCATATCGTCAGTCCCTGGCTTGAAGGCCAATCCCCAGATGGCTATCTTCTTCCCTTTAAGCGTGGGCAAGAGGGTTTTTATCTTTTTTACTGGAAGTAGTTTTTGCTCCTCATTTACCCTATCCACTATCTCTATGATTCTTGGAGAGAGCCCATGGCCTCTCATTATCTTTGCCAGGGCCTTGACGTCCTTTGGCAGGCATGAGCCGCCGTAGCCCACCCCTGCCTCCAGGAACCTGGGGCCAATCCTTGAATCAAGCCCTACACCCCTGGCCACCTCCCTAACGTCTGCCCCCACCTCCTCACAGAGCCCGGCGATTTCGTTCATGAAGGATACCCTGGTGGCGAGCATGGCATTACTGGCGTATTTTATTAGTTCGGCGCTCCTGGTGTTAGTGAAGAGGAGGGGGTGTTCTGTATCGGTGATCCCCCTGTACAGTGTCTCCATGGTCTTCCTGAGCCTGGGTCTGGGGTTATCCAGTCCAACGATTACCCTGTCTGGTTCCAGAAAATCCTTTACGGCAGTCCCTTCCCTCAGGAACTCAGGGTTTGATACCACGTCAAAATCCCTCGGCCTCCTCTGGTTACTCTTTATGACCCTGGCTACCCTGGAGGCGGTGCCAACCGGCACGGTGCTCTTAATCACCACTATCTTATACCCCCCCATGTGCTGGCCAATCTCCCTGGCTACGGCGAGGATGGCAGATACGTCAGCCTTTCCACCGTCGCTCATGGGGGTCCCTACTGCTATGAATATCACCTCTCCAGTCTGCATCCCCTTTGCAAGGCTGGTACTGAAGGACTGTCTACCTTCTTTCACGTTCCTATCAAGTATCTCCCCCAGCCCCGGCTCGTATATGGGAAGGTTCCCCCTTTTAAGCCCGTTAATCTTCTTTACGTCTGAATCTACGCAGAGTACCCTGTGGCCCTGTTCAGCCAGGCAAGTCCCCACCACCAGGCCCACGTATCCGCACCCTATACAGGTAATGTTCATATCCTTCGCTTCCCCTTCGCCATTGTAGGGGCTGAATATATTCAGCCCCTACAGTTCTGTGGTCTTATTCGGGTAATCGCAAGATTTTATTATAACACAGATGTAGTCCTGAACTAAACCGTGGTTTTGTTCGGATAATCGCAAAGTTTTATTATAACGCAAGCAGGACAGAGGGGCCTCCTGGCCTGGCAGACCTTTCTGCCGTGTTCCTGGAGGAGGTGGCAAAACCTTACCCACTTTGCACTGGGTACTATTTGACACAGGTCCGCCTCTATCTTGTCAGGGTCTGTGACCTTACTTAGGCCGATGCGCTGTGCCAGCCTCCCCACGTGGGTATCCACCCCTATGGCAGGCACGTCAAAGGCGTTACCCAGCAGGATATTGGCAGTCTTCCTCCCCACCCCTGGGAGGGAGAGGAGGTCTTCCAGTCTGTCGGGCACCTCCCCCCCGTACCTCTCCACTATCCCCTTGGTAGAGCCTACGAT
>JASEHG010000225.1 GCA_030018855.1 Candidatus Brocadiaceae bacterium | reverse complement strand
GTACTCCTGGCAGGGAACACCTCTTCCTTTAACCTTAAGCCCAATATCCTATCGTCCCTCCTGGGCAAACCCAGCCTTGATTTTGTCTCCCTCCATCCCCTACAAAAGGAACACCTGCAGAGGGAACAGCTATGTAACCAGAGCCTCTGGTTTGTGCATCTGAGATGGCTGGCCGTATCCATCGCCCTGACCCTGGTGCTTGTAACTGGACCAGTCCTGGGCATCTTACCTAAAGAGGTCCGACTCCCCCTCCTCCTCTGCATACTCCTGCTGGCAGTGTGCAACCTCGCCTTCTGGTATCTATCAAGGACTTCTTATCATCCATACCAGTTAATCCTTGTCCAGGCCATTATTGACCTTTTCTTCTTGACCCTCTTTCTGCACTACACAGGGGGGCTTGAAAACCCACTGTTTATCCTCTACATCCTCCACGTCATCATCGCAGGCATACTTATGACCCCCAGGGCCTGCTATCTTATTACTGCAGTGGCGGCGACACTCTTTTCTTCTATGGCCGTAGGGGAATACACTGGAAGGCTTGCCCACTATTCAGTCGTCAGCCATTACCAGTTCAGCTCAACCCCACTGGCTATAGGCTCCCATATCCTCTCCTTTACGGCCGTCCTCTTTTTGGCCGCCTATTTCACTGCCCTCATAACCGAACTACTCAGAAAGAGCGAAGTCCAGCTCTGCCAGGCCGGAAAGCTGGCCGCCCTCGGAGAGATAGTAGGCCAAATCGCACATGAAATTAACAACCCCGTAGCCATCATAAGCGCAAAGGCTAAGCTACTGAAGGGCAAGCTGACGGAGGGCTGTGCCACAGAAAAGGCCCTCCTTGACTTACAGAAGATTGATACCCATACAGAAAGGATTGCCTCCATCACTAGGGGGCTTCTCACCTTCTGCCGACCTTCCATAGAGAGAAAAACAGCCATTGATGCCAACCATGTGGTAAAAGCTACCCTGGGCCTTTTAGATAAGTCCACCTTCAATGGCCTCTCCATTAGAACAAAGCTTGCAGAGAGACCTTTATGGGTTTACGGCAACTTCAACGAGCTCCAGCAGGTCATATTGAACATCGTGAACAACGCCATTGACGCCATGCCAGACGGTGGACAACTTGAGGTTACCATCCTGGACCGGGATAATTTTGCCATAATCTCCCTTGCGGATAGTGGCGTAGGGATACCCCCGGAAGACATCGCCCATATCTTTGACCCCTTCTTTACCACCAAGCCCGAAGGAAAGGGGACTGGCCTCGGCCTCGCCATCAGCCACGGAATCGTACATGACCACAAAGGGCATATTGACGTAGAGAGCACCCCCGGCCGAGGGACTACCTTTACCATCAAACTCCCCCTCAGAACAGAGGAACCTGGCCCATGGGCGTAAGACGCATCCTGGTGGTAGATGATGAAGAAGACATGCTGGAGGTCTACGAGGAGACCCTGGCACCCCTGAGAGACGTACAGGTGTTCACGGAAAAGAGTAGTAAAAAGGCGGAGAATTTACTCAAGGAAGAATCCTTTGACCTCTTAATTACAGACCTGAAGATGCCTGCCCCTGATGGCATAGGACTCCTGAGAAAAGTCAAAGAGTCCAGCCCCGAGACCCTTGTCCTCCTTATCACTGGATTCCCTACCATAGAAACGGCAATTGAAAGCGTCAAACTGGGCGCCTTTGACTACGTCGTAAAACCCTTCTCGCCCGACAGGCTCCTTACCACAGCAAGCAGGGCCCTGGAACAGAAACGTCTGCAGGACGAGAACCGCTCCTTAACCCACCATCTGGAGAGGGACTACAAGTTTGACAACATCATAAGCCGGAGCCATGCTATGCTCAAAATCTTTGAGATCATACAGCAGGCAGCCGACACAGAGTCCGACGTACTGCTAGTGGGGGAGAGCGGTACTGGAAAGGAATTGATAGCCAAGAGCATCCACACCCGAAGTAAACACAAAAAGGAGAGGTTCGTCCCCATTGACTGCGGGGCCATACCCTATAACCTCCTGGAAAGCGAGCTCTTCGGCTACGAAAGGGGGGCCTTCACCGGGGCCTACACCACCAGCCTGGGCCTTATGGAACTCGCACACGAGGGTACCCTCTTCCTGGACGAGATATGCGAACTCCCCTCGGCCCTCCAGTCCAAACTCTTACGCGCCCTCCAGGAGAGGTCCTTCCGAAGGGTGGGAGGCAAAGAAGAGATACAAGTAGACGTAAGGGTAATCGCCGCCACCAACAAAGACATAGAGACAGAAGTAAAAGAAAAACGCTTCAGGGAAGACCTCTATTACAGGATTAATGTGGTTAAAATCCAGGTCCCACCCCTGCGGAACAGGACTGGAGACATACCCCTCCTTGTCTCCCATTTCCTCGGCCTTTACTCTGCGGAGATGGGCCGGGCCGTTAGTGGACTTGACCCGGAGGTCATGGGAGTCCTCACCCATTACCCCTGGCCTGGAAACGTTAGAGAACTCCAGAACGTATTAAAAAGGGCCATAACCCTTACAAAACACGAAGTCCTTACCCTTGATGACCTACCCGAAGAGGTGGTGGTAAGAGGGGCGGAGTTGCAGAATCATAACTCTTCCACACACGGGTTTTTTAGCCTCCGTGCCCAGAAATTGGCCTCTTTTGAATATGAATACCTTAAAGAACTCTTGACCCATTTCAAAGGAGATGTAGCAAAGGCCGCCGCTGAGGCCATGATACCCAGAGGCACCTTCTACCGCCTCATGAACAAGTACCACCTCCGCACAGACACCTTCAAGGCATGACCTTTCACAATGCTGTGACCTCTGTCACAAAAACGTGAATGAGGTCTCTAAAAAATTCTACTACTCCCCGCAAGCATCCCCCTTCCTTGAGGGGAGGGGGATGGGAGAGGATGATTTTTCAATTTGCCTAACTTCATCTGGTTTGGGCGGATATGCAAACAGATGGTCAACCACCCCCACCCTTCCCTCCCCCATCAATGGGGAGGGAATTTAGGTGTTCTTGCGTTTCTTCAGAGACCTCCAATAAACCCTCTTGACCCCCTTTCTCCCATTCCCAATTCCGTGAAAACCCCATACTAACCCTGGAGGCCAAAATCCACACC
>JASEHG010000224.1 GCA_030018855.1 Candidatus Brocadiaceae bacterium | reverse complement strand
CCTCTCCTAACACAATGGGCAGGGGCAAGCCCTGCCCCTACACTCCGCCCCTTTGTCCCTTCGTACTAACCAGCCCGTATGCCACCTCCCGGCACACGGCATCTATCCCCACCCCGCCCAGGGCAGACCTCCTTGCAGTCTCCACGGAGGTGACTACAAGCCTCAACCCAATCCAGATGAGGTCTATGTTGGCCAGGGATATAGTAACGTCCCCCACCAGTACCACGCCCTTATTTAACAGCCTATTTAATGCCTCACATAAGACAAGGCGTTCTTCTGCTGACCTCATAGGGGTTCCCCTTTTTGTTTGGTTCATACAACTTGTTTGATTCATACAACTTCCGCCCCAATTTTAGCAGGGACTGCGGGCCCCGAAGTTCTCCATTTTCCTGGTGGACTATAGCCAACCCATCCACGGGGAGTTGAAGGAAGGACGGGAGCAGTACCCTCTGGGCGTTGTTTATGGCTGAGCAATTAGAACAGTATCCTTGTGGGTGGAATTTGTTGAGGATGAGAAACTGATAGGGGATGGTCATTTCCCTCAGGTTTTCTAGGAGTCGTCTGGTCTCTTCCAGGGCCATCTCAGTAGGTATTGTTACCGGTACCACAAGGCACTCTCCAGGGGACCTGAAGAGTTTCTTTATGCGTTTTAGCCCCCTGGAGAGGTTTATAATAAAAGTTTCCAGTTGGGATAAGGCCAATATCCCCCTGTACCTGAGGAGGAGGTTGGAGAGTATCTTCAACCAGCCTTCCATAGCCTCGGGTAATTGCAGAAATTGCAGGAAGTGTCCAGTGGGGGCTCCATCCAGTATGATGCAGTCGTAACCTTTTTCCACTTGAGGTTCAAGGAGTTTAATCAAGGCCATTATCTCGTCTACTCCTGTAGGGGAGAGTTTCATGGCATTCCTCAGTATTTCTGTATCGTAGGTGAAGTCTATTCCCCGGTCACGGGTATCCTCTAAGAAATCCTCTACCTCTGTCAGTTGCTCCTCCCGCAGTCTCTGGTATTCCTTTACAAAATCCACCTCCTGGGCAAAGAGGTTGCTAAGGATGTAACAACCAGACGGGCCTATTGCCTGGTCCAGGGCGTCTGAAAGGGAGTGGGCTGGGTCCAGAGAAAACAGGAGTAGCCTTTTCTCAGGATATTTTTCTGCCATGTAGAGGGCAGTAGCGGCCGACAGAGTGGTCTTCCCCACCCCACCCTTTCCAGCAAAGATAAGGAGACGGAGATTCTCTGGCAGTGAGAGGGGTTCTTCCTGTAGCAGTAGGGGCACGGCATGCCGTGCCCCTGCGAGCTCCTCTTTAATGGAAAAGGTTTCCTCCTCTCCCCTTCCAATCAACTCTGCAAGGATATTCAGTTCTTCACCCTTTAGCTCATTACCCAGGGTAGGTATCTTTGTAACGATGTAATCAGGGAAATGCTTTTCTATTTCTTGTAATACTTTTTGCTGTTCTAGATGAAGGGCCCTGCATCTGATACAGGGATGGGGCAAGACCACCTGGTTAACAATGAGGTTTCTGCACGGGATTTTTTCCTGAGCAAGGAAGCCTAGTAGCCTTTTGGTCTCTTCCAGGCTAAGGGTTTCCGGGAGCATCACAGTAACAAAATCAAAGCATTCCCTGTCGTGCAGGAGGGAGTTCAGCCTTCCCAATTTCCCTGACAGGTCCTCTAGGAATCTGTCCTCGTCTGTCTCTACATACCTTCCTACCAGGGTGTTAGCTATATAATGTTGTTTCTCCATCACAGTTTCTAGCAATTCCAACCATTTCTCTAATTCATCAGGCATACTCAGGAGCCTGAGGGTATGTCCTGTGGGGGCAGTATCTACCAGGAGGAGGTCATAATTGCCCTCAGAGAGTTCTTTTTCTATCTCCAGCAGTCCAAGGATTTCACTATGGCCAGGGGGCAGGAGTTCAGAGAAGAAGGGAACATCCTCCGTATCCAGGAGGTTTGCCTGTTCCAAGATGTTGGCGGTGGGGGTTATATATCTTTTCCTGAAGTCCTGAATGGAATCAAAAGGGTTTAGCTCTTTTATCTCCAGGTTAGGAGGTAGAGGGCACCCATCAAGGCCATCTTTCAGGGAGTGGGCGGGGTCGGTGGATAGGAGGAGTATTTTTTTGGATGGCCAGAGGCCTGCCATTTTCAAGGCTGAGGCCAGGGCCATGGTAGTTTTTCCTACTCCCCCCTTCCCTCCGAAGAGGATGAGCCTTAACTTTTCTTGCGTCAGAAAAGAGGGAACTCTTCTGGTCTCAACCATCCCTTGCATCTTCTTCACCCTCCGGTTCTTCTAACGCCTCTTCATTTTTGCCTTTTTCGTACTCGTCTATGGCCTCCAGTTGGTCCAGGAGTTCTGCCTCCCGTTGATTGAATTCTTCCTCTGAAATTCTTCCCGCCTCTACGAGCAAATAAAGCTCCCTGAGTTGGGAGGTAATCTTGTCTTTATCCGTAAATTCATTCTCTGCCGCCTCATGTATCTTTTTAAAGACGAAGAGGGGGAACTTTATGGGGGAGAGCAGGATGTCATCTACTAAGAACATAACCCCTCCCCCTCTTTGCGGCAGTAAGGTGGATATGGCAGAAATTGTAAAGGGGCCACGGGCCTGTTATCTCAAAGGAATAAATCTCGTTCATGCCCCTGGCTAACTCTTCTACCCCTGCACCGAATCTCTCCTCTCCACCCTTGTCTATGAGGCAGGCCAGGCGGAGGACGTTTTTCTCATTGGACACCTTAAGTTCCTTTGTCTCGTGGCAAAATGGGGAGAGGGCCTTTTGCACCTTGCGTGTATGTACCTCCCTTTCCCCCTTCAGGAGGGATTCAAAGAGCTTCCCTAGTTCAATTTTATCCCACGTGGAGGGCATTCCCCCGGAGAAGAGGGAGGTGGCCTCCTCGCGTAGTTCCGGGTTATTGTCCAGGAAGAGCTTGTAAATATTATCCACGTCCCAGACGAGCCTGAGGAACATCTCTACCTTTCCATTAAACCTTGAGAGGCAATCACTGAGGGACTTATAACTGTGCTCCATGAGTTGGGCTATCCGCATCCTCTCGGCAATGGTACCAAAGGATACGGGGAGGATGGTGCCCCTCTTCATAAATTCCTTTACTAACTCCTCGTGGA
>JASEHG010000223.1 GCA_030018855.1 Candidatus Brocadiaceae bacterium | reverse complement strand
GGTGCAGGGCCGTTTAATGCGACTCCAGTTTTCGCCTTGAGGTTTGACTATGCGTAAGATTTTCCTGTTTACTGTCTACTGTCTACTGACTACTTGTTATGGCTGTGGCCTGATGGAAAAGGCCCTCATGAACGCCATCTCCCCTAACCCAGAAATAAAGAGGCAGGAGCAGGAGACCAGGCGATACGAGACAGTCTCTGCCAATATTAACCAGGCAGACACCCCCGAGAAGGTCAAGGCCCAGGAGAGGACATTTTACATGGCCTCTAAGCAGTCCCATCCCTCCCTCTGGTCAAGCATGGTCTCTGGCCTCTACACCGAGGAAGGGCGGAGGCTGGCGGGGGTGGGCGTGGCCTTCCTTGCCTCTATGGGCGTGATGATATGGAAGGTAGGGCAGACGGTGGTGCTGGGGAAGGCACTGGACTCTACCATCCTGGGTATACAGGAATACAGGAATAGCAAACCCGACAAGGGGGTAGACCTCAAGGCCGTTCTTTCGGCCCGGCACAGAGGATTGCCGTTTGATATGGCCAAGAGAGTTTCTAAGGTACTCAAGGAAATATAACTTGAAAGGAGGCCATAAATGGTCTGGTTTTTATTTGGTCTTGGATTAGGGATGACAATTGTAGGGGCGCCACTGGGTTATTTTGTTTACCGTTCCAGAAGGCATCTCTGGGAACATATCAAAGAATATCACATGCAGTAATGTGTGGAGTCCAGCAGGTGGGACAGAGCCCACCTGCTATAGCCCGCATGACAGAGCATGCGGGCTGGAAATATCCGCTGATCCGCCTGAGGCGGACAGCGGACTCCAAAACACAGTCAATGGAGTCCAAAAAAATGACTTGGTGGTGTACGATGGCGGAGGCGAAGTACAGGGACGAGGGCGGAGTCCAAAGAATCTACTGTAAATGGTTGGCAAGGATGGTAGAGCTTGATTTTTGTAAGAAGGAATGTACGGACAGGATGCCGGAAAAGATAGTAGACAGCAAACAGTAGACAGTAGGGGCGAACGGCCGTTCGTCCCTACCACGGAGTCGCCCAAACGAAAGGAGAAAAATGCTAGACGCCCTGATTATTATCACCCTGACCTTATGCTGGATACTGGGCTTCTTTGTCTCCGCCCAGTTCCTCCACCAGCAGTTTGAGATTGCAAGGAAGCTGGACGAGCTGAAGGATAGGGAACAGGGAGTAGGGAGTAGGGAGTAGGGAGTAGGGAGTAGGGAATAACCCCTCCCTGTCATTCTGAGCGGAGCGAAGAATCTCAATGAGAAAAGACTACATCTATCAAGATAAAGGCCAATTCAGATTATTGCAGAACGCCACCAGGCTAGGCAACTTCATGACGGCGGACTATGGCTTTGTCCCCATTGAGCAGGTATTGCCTGAGCAGAGGTTCGCCCACCAGCCCATCTTCAGGAGGCCACCAGAGGAGATGGTGAAGGTCTTTAGCTATGGTTTCCGCTTTGGTGGTGTGGCAGATAAGCTGAAGAAGAAGACGTCAGAAGCTGGGGTAGACCTTGAATACACCTTTAAAGGAGGCAATGGACGTGGTTTTATTTTAAAGAACTGGAGTGCTGGGGCACAGGCGATACCCTCTTATCCCGGAGGGCCTCCAATCGGAAACTCACTAGAGGGGGCTTCCCTATTGAGCTATCACTGGCCTGTGTTCTTCAAGGATTATATATGGTTGATTGAAGGCGATGCCCCTGCAGTCTTTTATTCTAAGATTAAGCCTAATGGCTACGAGACAAAAGAGATTAAGGTGGCCTTCCAGGAGCCAGACGGATACCCCATCTATGCAATCTATTTTATTTACAGGGACACTGAGCAGGATACCGCAGGAAACCTGAAGACAGTTTATAAAATGGTAGTAGACAAGCAGGTCTCTGGCATTCCAGGCAACAAATGGGGGACGAACCCCCCAGGCTGGCACCACATGGTACAGTACAAGGCAGGGGGCCTTGAAGGCCCCTGGGTGTACGAAAAGACCTGGAATACTGATTTGGATTATATCTATTGGGAGACAATTGGTGGGGTATGGTATAGCTACACAGGTGGGTTATCAAACAATGTATGGGACGCCTTTATATATGAATTTGCCAATCTCATACTCTCCAAGAGTCACAACCAACTTTCCCTAGCTGTGGGACAGTGGAGCCAGGATAGTATGATGATGGATGTTCTAACACAGGTCTATAGCCCGCCGTTCACCCGATTCGGCTACTACAGCTGGATAGAGAGTCGGGGAAGGGAGGGGGAGATAGCAATAGTTCCCCCCAAGCCCCCCGGTTATACATACGCCGTAAAATATCTGGTAAAACGGCTGGGCAACGGACAGGTACAAAAGACCTTTATCACGAGACTTGCATGGCCAGAATGGTTCCCATCGTAAATTGGACTTTGGACTAAAAAGGAGACAGCAGGTCAGTATGTAGGGTGCGTGGAACGCACCGATGTGGAGACAAAATTAAGGATTAAGGAGTAAGAAATGCCCATCAAATACATATTAGACTCAGGTGATAAGATGACCCGCAGGGTCACCCTGAGCGGAGCGAAGGGTCTCCCAATGGAGAGAAAACATGCCGATTAAATATATTCTGGGTTCGGGTGATAAAGTAGATTTCGGTGCGGTTGGCCTGAAGAACGCCACGGGCCAGGCAGGTAAGCTCCTCAAGGTAAAGGCCACAGAAGACCTCCTGGAGTATCTGGCCCAGGGTTCGGGCGGTGGCTTGGATGCTGATAAGGTTGATGGTTATGAGGCTTCTGCCTTAGAAAAGATTGCTAATAAGGGAATTGCCAACGGTTACGCTGGCCTAGATGCAAGCGGAAAAGTCCCCTCTTCCCAACTCCCCGCCCTGGCCCTGACGGATGTATGGACGGTAGCCTCCCAGGCTGCACAATTAGCCCTTACTGCAGAAGAAGGTGATGTGGCCATCAGGACTGACCTCAATAAATCCTACGCCCACAATGGCGGTACTTCGGGTACTATGGCCGATTGGTCTGAACTCCTTACCCCCACAGATACGGTACTCTCTGTCTTTGGCAGGACGGGGGCAGTGGTGGCCCAGATAGGAGATTATACTTGGGCCCAGATAAACAAGACAGTCTCCGATATTGCGGAC
>JASEHG010000222.1 GCA_030018855.1 Candidatus Brocadiaceae bacterium | reverse complement strand
ATAGCAAAGGTGGCAAATAAAGAGGAGACAGTATTTATTAAAGCAAACTTACTCTACACCGTCCCAGGGCCAATAGTATTTTATGCCCATAGGAATATTGAATTATGGGGCGGCGAGGCAAAGGCTAAAGAGTTATTGAGACTAAATGGTGTTGAGCGTGGAGTGATATTTGTTCTTAATGAGGACAATAGCGGAATAGCAAAAACGGCCTACATTAACAAGTAGTATGCCATATTATTCCTGATTTTAGAGGGCCAAGGGTGCGTATCTCAGTCATCATACCGACCAAAAATAGAAGAGAGGACTTGTTGATTACACTTCATGCTATAATCCAACAGTCATGTCCTCCTGAAGAAATAGTTATAGTTGACCAGAGCCAGAAAGATTGCAAAGAAGAAATACTTGAGTTATTCAGGGTCAATGGCAGTAAATTAGATTTAATATATGTCTGGGACAAAGATATAACCAGCCTTGTGGAGGCCAGGACAACAGGCTTCAACAAGAGTAAGTGTGAGATTGTCTTCTTCGTGGACGACGACATTACACTAGAGAAAAATTGTATTGAAAACCTCTTACAATCCTACGATGTAAACCCGCAACTTGGGGGGGTAGGGGGTGCATATACAAACATGGAAAATATGAATCTCTTCTGGCTACTAGGAAAGAGCCTATTTACATGCGGCCCCTTTTCGCTAAAGAAGGGAGGCTGGTTCTTTACCGGCTGGATGGCCCATTACTTCCATAATAGATTGACTAAACCCTGGCCCTCCAGGTGGTTCATTGGGGGGATGATGAGTTTTAAGAGGCATGTAGTGGAAGAGATAGGTTTTGATAAACAACTAGTAGGACATGTCTTTATGGATGATAGAGACTTTACCTTCAGGGCCTCCAAAAAATATCCCCTGGCAATTGACCCAAAGGTAAAGGGATACCACAGGGGAGGGATGGTTGCCCTCTACAATATGAGGGAAGATCACGAAAAGAGGGTCTCTGGCGAATGGTACTTCTTCAGAAAAAATATTGATAATACCCCATTAAACACCCTGTTTTTCCTGTGGAGGATGTTCGGAAGTTTACTGGTTGCACTACTTGAATCCATACATCACGGCTCTTTAGACCCCTTGAGAGGCTTTTTGATGGGTATGCAAGCAGGGGCTTCATGGTGCAGGAAGATCCCTCCTAAGGGTATGGACTGATACCTGCCCTGGCAAAGAGAAGGCCCTGGATGATAAAAGGACTTAAGTCTATTAACAACTTTGACACGGGAGCACCCATCAAGGTACTCCATGTCATAACCAGGTTACTGCCTGGAGGTGCGGCAGATACTGTCCTGAGCCTCTGTCATTGGCAAAAGGTGCATGGGTTCCAGGTGGAGTTGGCCGCTGCCCCAGACCCAAAGATGGCTGAGACGGTACAAAAAATGGGCATCCCTTTTCATCCTATCCCAGAGTTCAGGAGGGACATCAACCCCTTTTGCGATACCTGGGCCTCCTTCAAACTGTATAAACTCATCCGTAGCGGTGGTTATCAAGTAGTCCACACCCATACCTCAAAGGCAGGGGTGCTGGGCCGATTGGCCGCACGGTTCGCCCAAACCCCCGTAATAGTTTACGCCCCACGGGGGAGCATCTTTCACCCCACGTTTTTTAGCCTCCCCATGCGATGGTTTTTTGCCCTAATAGAAAGGCTGGCTGCCCCCTGGGCCGATAAGATTATAACCATGAGCCAGAGTGAGGTCAGGGACTTCCTGGATTACAAGATTGCCCCAGAGGAAAAATTCCTCGTAATCCCCAGTGGTATTGACCTGGTCAGATTTGGACGGACAAAGGTCAACGTAGCAGAAAAGAGACAGGAGCTTGGCCTACCCAGGGATGCCTTCGTGATAGGCATAATAGCCCGACTAAGCCCCGAAAAGGGACACTCTACGGCCCTGGGGGCCTTCCAAAAGGTATATTCAGAACTCCCCAATGCCTTTCTCTTAATAGTCGGAGAGGGAGAACTAAAAGAGACAATCCAGCAGAAGATAGCCAGTATGGGTATAGGGGACAGGGTGGTAATGACAGGTTACAGGGGGGACATACCTGAGATTACCCGCATCCTGGACATATCCCTTAACCCCTCCTTCTGGGACTGTAGCCCCCGCTCCATCCTGGAGGCTATGGTCTGCGGTGTGCCAGTAATAGCCACCGCTGTGGGTGGTATACCAGAAATGATAACTAACCTGGAGACAGGACTGCTAGTCCAGGCGGGGGACGCAGAGGCCATAGCCAATTGCATCCTCCGCCTTAAAAAAGATGAGGGGTTGAAGGAGAGAATGACCACCACTGCGGCCAAGATGGCAAGGGAAAAATTTGACCCCTCCCTGACCGCAAAAAGGACATCACAGTTATATCTGGAACTCCTTGCAAAAAAAGGGCTTAAGGGCTAAGTGGTTAAAGACACGGACGAATCCATACTTGTTAGGACAGGCGTGAACCCCATGTGCCAGGTAGAAGGCACTAGATGCTAGTCAAGACCCCTTGTAACTTTTGTAACTCCGAAGACTACACCCCCCTTACTCAGGTGTTGGTCTCTCCAATCCGCGAGACCTCCTGGCTGGTGCGATGTAAGAAATGCGGCCTTGCTTATATAAACCCCAAACCTACCCTGGAGAGGGAGAGGGGGTTTTATGACTTTGAGTATTTTAAACCGGAAGAGGAGTTGCTCTGGAAGGAGAACAGATACCCGTTGTTTGAAAAGGTATTCTCCCGTATTGAATCCACCATCCCCAATGGTAGGCTCCTGGACGTAGGCTGTGGGAGGGGCTACTTCCTTGACCTGGCCAGGAAGAGGGGGTGGCAGGCGGCAGGGGTGGACGTCTCCCGTACTGCCATTGAATTTGCCAGAGATACCCTGAGGCTTGAGGTCTACAGGGGGGAACTGAGGGATGCCAGACTGCCCGGGAATTCCTTTGACGTGGCTACTTCCTGGAACGTCCTTGACCAGGCATACGACCCATGGGGAGACTTAAGGGAGGTCTTCAGGGTACTAAAGAAGGGCGGGCTTATTGCCTTAAGGGTGTCCAACCTCCACTTCCACCTCTACCTCCAGCGCCTTTTTACTCTTCTAAACTCTGCCGCCCCGGAAAGG
>JASEHG010000221.1 GCA_030018855.1 Candidatus Brocadiaceae bacterium | reverse complement strand
TACAGAATTTACCCTGTAGGTCAGCAGGAGGCTAGCCTTTTCATGACATCAGATAGTGTCATTGCGACTTTTTCAGAGGTCTCGTATTGCAGTAGCCCTCCTTATTATTAAACCACCAGAGCGGTCCTTAATGCAGAAAGACTTACCTTAAGGGCTAGTTTATTCCTACGCAGGGTTGAATGAATTTGCCTTCAAGCCCCCCTTTTGATAATATGTAGCCAAATGTGGGCTTTTAGAGGTGCGCCAGTAGCTCAGCTGGATAGAGCAACGGATTTCTAATCCGTCGGTCGGGGGTTCAAGTCCTCCCTGGCGCGCTTTTCATGTTTACCTTTGGCAAACTTATCGGAAGGTTTTTGCAATCCCATCCTCCTTTATGGAACAAATTGTTTCATTAAAGTTCCTATTCAGCGTACTGGCAGGTATGGCGATAGGCCTCCTGGCAGGGCTTACGGGGATGCCACTGGGGGCCTTGAGGCTCCCGGCGGTCTATGCGGTGGTGCCGACGCCTTATGTGGCGGCCGGGACTAACCTGGGTATAGACACGCTGGCCTCCCTGACGGGGAGCTACCGCTACTGGAAGGGGGGCAAGGTAGAGCCCTGGATATTCCTCTCTATGGGTTCTTTTTCCTGCCTGGGTTCATTCTTTGGGGGTTATTTTAGTCACTGTCTATCCCACAAATGGTTCCTGCTGGTCATCGGTTTAGTGTATCTTTATACGGGCCTCAGTATGCTATGGGGGACAATATGGGGTGTATCCGTCTCTGGTGGAGAGGCCATGTCCGGAGGGAGGAAGTGGGTGGGGATGGCGGCATTATTGGGTTTTGTCCTGGGCTTTATTGGAGGAATGGTAGGGCTTCTCATGGGGAGTCTGCGGGTGCCTGCCATGATAAGGGGTATGGGACTGCCCCCAGCCCTTGCGGCAGGGACTAATATGGCCATAAGTTCCTTTGCGGCCCTTTCTGGTTTTATCGGGCATTACCTCCAAAAGAATTTTGATGTCCCCGTCCTCCTGATTATGGGCGTAGCCTCTATGGCAGGTGCCTATCTGGGCAGTCATCTGGCCGTGAATCTTAGCCCCTTGGCCTTGAGGCGGCTTATATCTACGGCCATAACCCTTATGGCCACTACCCTCATCGTAAAGTCATTAAGGATGTAACGGGTTTATCTCCACACACTTGTTTTTTGCCAGCCTGGGTGTAAAATGCCCCCAAGAGGGTGTGGGGGTGTATTCTCCCCTCTATCAAGAGGGGCAGGGGGTGTGTCCCTCTGACACAAATGTAGCCGCACCCTTTATGGGTGCGCATAACGCAGGCTAAAGCCTGCGGCTACCCATTGAATTGATAATTAAACTACTTTTTCAGAACTCTCAACTTACTAGAGGGGAAAGTAACTGAGAAAGAGATGTCACAAAGACATGAATTTTCCCATAACCTCACTATGAGATTTAAGGAAAACGATAGGGTTTTGATGGGGGGACTGGTGGTACTGTCCTTGCTATTATACGTCCTTAATCTCGGCAGTACCGGTTTATGGGAAAAACATGAGGCACTTTATGCAGAGGTGGCCAGGGAGATGTTAGTTGATGGCCACTGGATTATACCCCACCTTGATGGGACTATATACATTGAAAAACCCCCACTCTACTTCTGGATGGTTGCCCTATCTAGCATACCAGTTGGGGACGTAAATGAGTTCACCGCACGGCTGCCTGCCGCCTTGTGTGCAATGGGTACGGTGATGGTCACCTTTCTCCTGGGGAGGAAGCTCTTTAACACAAGGGTGGCCTTTATGGGGGCATTGATTCTTGCCACCTGTCTCCTGTTCATGGTCTACGGGCGTAGTGTTAGACTTGACACTACTTTTACCTTCTTTATCTCCTCTGCACTACTGGCCTTTTATTCTGGTTATACCTCTGATAGAAAGACCTTTTACTTCCTCTCGTTCTGGTCCTTGACAGCCCTGGCCGTCCTTACAAAGGGGTTATTTGCCCTGTTCCTTGTCGTGTCTCCGATTGTCCTCTATCTCTTCTGGAACAATGACCTGAAGATATTGATGGAGAGGAGGTTTCTCTTTGGCGGGAGTGCCTTTGTCCTTACCATTACCGCCTGGCTACTGCCGGCCTACGCCTTGGACGAAGGCGATTATATCAGGCAGTTTATCCTTGTTAACTCCGGTCTGAGCTACGCACTCCCCCTGGCAGAGTCTAAGCATCACCACAGCGTCTTACATTATGTTGTGGGATATTTTTTCTACGGCATGATGCCCTGGTCTATTTTTCTAATAGCCTTCTCTTACCGCTTCTTTTCCAAGCGGCTTTGGAGGGAGAATAGGCAATTATTGTTCCCTGCCGCCTGGCTCTCTGTTATGTCTCTTATTTTCTTCCTGATGGGGCAGAAGCGCTCTACTTACCTCCTGCCGCTATATCCTCCCGCCGCTTTGCTTATTGCAGCCTGGTGGGATGGCGTAATGGAACGGTCCCCAAATATGCATAGTTTCTGGCTCCTTAGAGGGTTGGGATGCCTCCTAGTCGTAGTATTAGGGTCAGAAATAGTCTGGGTGTGCCAGGGCATTTCTTCCAAGGCGATGATTGTGGTTGGATTCACCGTATTCTCAATATTTGCCCTTGGCGCCTTTCTGGTATATTCCGGCCGTTTTAGAGAATTATTTATCTTCTTGTTCCTGATAGCAGTAAGCACAGGGGTATCATATAACCAGATATTCCTGCCCGGGGAGAAGAAGGACGTCCTCCGCAAGACCTTTTACAAGGAGCTTAATTCTGGCCTCGGGACATGTACGACATTAGGTGTTTATGGCTACGGTCTGGACTACAAGGAGCTCCTCTTTTACTCAAAGAGACGTCTGAAGAGAGTTAATTCTGCCAGCGAATTGGAGGAATTTTTCCGCTCAGGAGGGAAGGTGTACTGCCTTATGGCGGAGGGGGATTACTCCCTATTATCTCCCAAGGTGGATATGCATCTCGTGAGGGAGTTTCCAGGAAAGGGCCTCTTCCTGGTGTCTAATAAGTAATAGGCCCCTTCAAACGCAGGCCAAAGCCTGCGGCTACTCACCCTTTTTGTGGATGATATAGACATGGGTAACACTTTGGATAAGATGTTGTGCCTATCCTGT
>JASEHG010000220.1 GCA_030018855.1 Candidatus Brocadiaceae bacterium | reverse complement strand
ATAGGCAGTGGGGAGGTGGGCTACAGGCTAAAGGTAAAGACCAGGGACGAACACGGTCAACTGGCTGAACGGTTTAATCGCATGGCAACCCTACTGGAGGAACGTAACAGAGAGGTCCACCAGGCAAACAGAGAGATGCAGTCCCTCCTCCACACCTTTACCACCCTGGTACAGGTGGTCAGCCGCTCCAGTTCCATGGAGGAGATTCTCTCGGCCAACCTGAAGAAGGCTATAGAGATTACTGGCGCCACCGGTGGAGAGGTATTTCTCCTGGATGAAGAATTGCAAGAGATGAGGCCCCTAATCTATGAGGGACTGGATAAGGACTTCTTCCTTGTTGCCGAGCCGATGCATTTCAAAAAGGGGGTGTGCCTTCCAGGGATGGTTTGGGAAAGGGGGGAGACAGTCTGCCTTGAAGACCTTGCAGCGTGTCCTTGTTCTTACAGGAAAGAGATAGCCCAGCAGAAGGGTTATGTCTCTGCCGTCTACGTCCCTCTAAAAGCAAGGGAAAAGATGTACGGGTGTCTGGGGGTTATCAGTAAGGAGCGACGCCATTATAGTCCGAGTATGGTAAGTACCCTTGAGGTGATGTGCACCATCGCCGCCTCCTTTCTGGAGAGTGTCCGTAACTATCGGATACTGGAGGATAAGAGCCAGGAGTTGGGCAGGAAGGTGGAGACCCTACGGGTACTGACTGAGATAGACCGCAGTATATTATTAAAGATGGATAACCTTGACGAACTCTTTGAGGGTGTCACACACCTTATAAAGCGGCTTATACCATGTGACAGGGTTACTATGGTAACGGTGGATAAGACACGGGGTGGGTTTATTTATCGCTACGGTTGGGGTACAGATGTGAGGAAGAAGGGCGATTTTGTGCCGTTTGAACACACCAACGCAACACAGGTAGTCAGGGAGAAGAGGTACGTACTGAGGAATGATATAAGACAGGTAAAGGAACTCCTACCCCTGGATAAGCAGTTCGTGGAGGAGGGATTCCTCTCAGACTTGAGGGTTCCCATCTTGCTGGGGGGTGAGGTAATTGCCCTCCTTAATGTAGGCAGTAAGTGTGTGGCTGGGTTCCGCACGGAGGACGTCTCTATCGCTGAGGGGGTAGCCAGCCAGCTGGCCGTGGCCTTCTCCCATGTGAGGCTAATCCAGGGGTTGAAGGACTCTCTGCTTGAGACCGTAAAGTGCCTCTCCGAGGCCATTGATGCCAAGTCCCCCTGGACCAGGGGCCACAGCGAGAGGGTTGCCGAGCTATCCTGCGATATAGCTAGAGAGCTTGGTCTTGGGGAGGGAGATATAGAACGAATAAGGATGGCGTCCCTCCTCCACGACGTTGGGAAGATAGGGACTTATGCGGAAGTACTGGATAAGCCAGGGAAACTCACCCCCGAGGAGTGGGATTTGATAAAGCAACATTGTGCAAAGGGTGTCCAGATAATTCGTCCAGTAGAGAGATTCAACGAACTGATACCGATGGTCCTCTATCACCATGAGCGTTACGATGGGAAAGGCTATCCTGAGGGCAAAAAGGGGGAAGAGATACCTCTAGAGGCGAGGATTATATGCATAGCCGATGCTGTGGATGCCATGATGAGTGAGAGGCCCTACCGCAAGGCCAAACCCATGGAAGAGGTAGTGGAGGAGTTAAAGAAGAATGCAGGCGTCCAGTTTTGTCCAAAGGTGGCGGAGGCCACGTTAAAGATGCTGGAGAGGCAGAGGGCTAAATTATAGGAGGTGGGCTCCGCCCCACCTGTAGATGGTGGGCGCTGGTGGACTACCACCGACCCCTTGCTTAGTTCCTCCACAGGCTAACGGGGGGGTGAAACTTCTATGTTCACACGGTACCCTAGACGTGTAAGATAATTTGAACAGTCTTCCCAGGTCAGTCCAAAGGTGCGTACGTCAGCAAGTCCCAGGCGACTGACAATATCTCTGAGCATCTCAAGGTCAGGCTCGTCAAAGTTGCCTTCTTGCATCACCTCCTCTGCCCAGTCCACCAGTTCAGCCAGGGTCAACCTCTGGTGTAGATAGTCCTCCAACTTATGGGCTACGTCTTCCCGTCTAATAATCGTCATTTTCTTTTTCTGAGGGGCTGATGTCCAGTATCCACTGGGAACTTGTTATGTACTTCCACAAGTTTACCTTCTTCATTGTAAATCTCTTGAGAGAAGCGCACAATCTTTTCGTTTAAATCTACTTCTTTGATATAGCGTGCCCTACCTCCGGAACGACTCGTAACCTCATACCAGTAGTGGCGGCCCCCGCCAGGAAGTTCTTCCCATGAGCCGAATTTACTTTCATTCTGACGGCGCTTCTTTATATCCATAAATGGTGGGCGCTGGTGGACTCGAACCACCGACCCCTTCCTTGTGAAGGAAGTGCTCTAGCCTCTGAGCCAAGCGCCCACTTTGAAATCCTTACTATTGTACCACTGATTTCTTGCTAAGGACTCGCTACCTATAAGCCTCTCTCCTGTGCTTTATGGCAAAGACGTCTACCACTTTCTCTTTCTCATAGATTTTGTAAAGTATCCGATAGCTTCCTACCCTTAACCTGTAGTCCTCTACGCTACCCTTAATTTTCTGAGTATTAGTACCCCTGGGATTACTAGCCAGGCCATCAATAGCCCTGGCAACCCTGGGGAACACTGACATATCTATACCTTTAAGGTCTCTTTCAGCGCCAGGCTTGATGACAATTTTATAAAAGGTCACGCTTCCTTAGCCTTGCCTTAGCCTCTTCCCAGGGGATAGACCGTTCTCTCTTTCTGCTAAGCATTGTTTTCAAATCATCCAAATCTTCCAGTAGCTCTTCATACTCTTTAATGCCCAACACAACGGCAGTCCTCCTGCCTTTCTTGTTTACTACAAATTGCTTAGTCATTGACGCCTCCTTGCCTGCATAAAAACTGACCATCCCTCTTAACATTTTTACGCCGTATTTTCAAGGGGCAGGTTTGAAACCTGCCCCTGCAAACTGGATCTAATCAACCCTTGCCCGGAACCCAAATTTATAGTCCTTTTTCTCTTCTCCTATCTTGAGTGGCATGACAAGAAAGAAGGTGGTACGATCCCAGGAGTCAACGTCAAAAGCGGTCTTTAGTTCCGGGAGGAGGGGCT
>JASEHG010000021.1 GCA_030018855.1 Candidatus Brocadiaceae bacterium | reverse complement strand
CTTTGTTAGTTAAGGGACAGACCTTTAGTTAAGTCCATCTCGGACCCGCCTCAGGCGGGCTAAAGCCTTGTCCCTACATATTTTTCTTCCTTTTCTCGCTCAGGTTCAAGGGTGCCGAAGACCGTTGGGAGCATCTCATCCACCTTTTCCACGAAACGGAACTCTATCTTGGCCTTCACCTCATCAGGTACCTCTACCAGGTCTTTCTCGTTCCTCTTGGGGAGAATCAAGGTAGCAATGCCCGCCCTCTTGGCGGCCAGCACCTTTTCCTTTATTCCACCCACCGGGAGTACCCTCCCCCTCAAGGTAATCTCCCCTGTCATGGCCACCTCAGGCCTGACTGATTTCCCCGTAAGGAGGGATAGGAGGGACATGGCTATGGTTACCCCTGCGGAAGGCCCATCCTTGGGTATGGCCCCGGCCGGGACGTGTATATGGAAATCGTATTTGGTAAAGTCTTGCAGGGGGACGTTAAGGGCCTTACTCCTGGAGCGTACGTAGCTCATGGCCGCCTCTGCCGACTCCTTCATTACCTCACCTAGCTGGCCGGTGAGGGTGAGCTTGCCAGTACCAGGCATATATGTGGACTCAATGAAGAGGATGTCACCACCCGTGGGCGTCCAGGCCAGGCCCGTGGCGACCCCTGGCTCGGCGGT
Organism: Candidatus Brocadiaceae bacterium; assembly: GCA_030018855.1. Taxonomy (GTDB): domain Bacteria; phylum Planctomycetota; class Brocadiia; order Brocadiales; family Bathyanammoxibiaceae; genus 2-12-FULL-52-36. Next base: position 16,373 of record JASEHG010000021.1, on the reverse strand, counting down.
CCTCTCTGCAATCTCTTTAAAGAACGCTATGGGACCAAGGAAATCCCCCAGCGTCTCTTCTTTGATGACCACAGACTGGGTCTTCTCTGCGGCTATCTCTTTGGCCACCTTTCGGCAGACCGTAGCTATCGCCCTCTCTAAATTCCTTAATCCGGCCTCCCTGGTGTAATTGCTTATAATGGATCTTATGGCCGCCTCCTCAAACGAGATATTCTCTGGCTTAAGACCATGCTCCTTAGTCTGTTTAGGGATAAGGAATTCTTTGGCAATGGAGAGCTTTTCTTCCTCCGTGTAGCCGGGCAGTTCCAGTACCTCCATCCTGTCTTTCAGTGCCGGTGGGACGGGTTCAAGGTAATTGGCAGTAGTAATGAACATCACCCGGGTAAGGTCAAATGGCACCTCCAGGTAGTGGTCGGAGAAGGAGAAGTTCTGCTCCGGGTCCAGTACCTCCAGGAGGGCGCTGGAGGGGTCGCCCCTGAAATCCATGCCCAGCTTGTCTATCTCGTCCAGCATGAAGACCGGGTTATTGGACTCGGCCTTGCGTATGCTCTGGATGATTCTACCGGGGAGGGCGCCGATGTAGGTGCGGCGATGCCCGCGTATCTCTGCCTCGTCCCTTATCCCGCCCAGTGATATCCTGATGAATTTACGCCCAAGGGCCCTGGCGATGGATTTCCCCAGAGAGGTCTTGCCCGTGCCAGGCGGGCCTACGAAGCAGAGGATGGGCCCCTTCATGTCTGGCTTCAGCTTCCTGACGGCCAGGTACTCCAGTATCCTGTCTTTTACCCTCTTCAGGTCATAGTGGTCTTCATCAAGCACCTTCTGGGCCTGGTTGATGTCCAGGTTGTCAGTAGTGGTCACAGACCAGGGGAGGCTTACCAGCCAGTCCAGGTAGGTGCGGGAGACGGTGTACTCGGCCGCCTGGGGGGGCATCTTCTGGAGGCGGGAGAGTTCCCTCTCTGCCTCTTTCAGTACCTCCGGGGGCATCTTGGCCTGGGTAATCTTCTGTTTGAGTTCTTGTACCTCTACGGTCCGCTCGTCTGTCTCACCCAGTTCGTCCTGGATGGCCTTGAGTTGCTGACGCAGATAATACTCCTTCTGTCCCTTCTCCATCTCGCTCTTTACCTGTCCCTGTATCTTTCTGGCCAGCTCCAGCACCTCCATCTCCTTGCTTATAAAGGTATTCACCTTCTTGAGGCGTTCTTTTACCTTTATGGCCTCCAGGATTTCTTCTTTTTCGTGTACGCTGATGGAGAGGTGCGAGGCAATCATATCGGCGAGCCTCCCGGGGTGTTCTATGTTCATTACGGCTATCTTTAGTTCATCCGGGAGGCTGGCGGACATGGAGATCATCTTCATAAATTGGTCACTGAGGCTGCGGGTCAGGGCCTCCATTTCCTTGTCTTCCTCAACGATGTCCTCCAGGGGTTCTACCCTGGCTACCAGGTAGGGTTCCTCTCTTACGAACTGTGTGAGTTTCAGACGCGTTACCCCCTGGACGAGCATCCTGGCAGAGTTATCGGGCATCTTGAGCATTTGTAGCACTACGGCGGCGGTGGCGTAACCATAGAGGTCTTCCGGTCTGGCCTCCTTTTCCTTCTGGTTCTTTTGGAGGACCAGGGCCAGGAGACGGTTACCCGTGAGGACGTAGTCAAGGAGTTTTAACTCCCTTTCAGTGGATACACCCAGGGCTGTAACCATCTGGGGGTAAATAACGGTGTCCAGGAGGGGTAGGACAGGTAATTCCTCAGGGATTACCAGTTCTTCCTGTGAGATTAAATCTTCCGGGAGTTTTCCCTTCTGCTTGAAGATCTTTTTCTCTGTCTTCATGACCGTATCCTCTATTAGGGACTAGGGGCCAGGGGGTAGGGGCTAGGGGGTAGCAATCTTTTACTACTCCCCACTCCCTAGCCCCTGTTTTTCAGGTTACGGATATCTTTACGGCCTTAGGCTCTTTCATTGCCTCTTCAGCCTTGGGGATGATTATCTGGAGGAAGCCATCTTTGTAGCCAGCCTCTATCTTATTTGTATCTATATTCTTGGGCAACACTACGCTCCTCTCAAAGTATCCATAACGGATTTCCATGAGGTAAAAGCATATCTTTTTGTGGTTAGAGGAATCCTGTCTCCTCCCGCTTATAGTAAGGGTGTCTCCTGTAAGAGTTATGGAGACGTCCTCCGAGCGTACACCCGAGATGGCCATTTTCACCACCAATTCGTTCTCTGTCTCATAAACATCGGTAGGTGGGCGCCAGGTCTCACTTTTAAAGGAGTAATAGGGCTTCATGACGCATATAAACTCTTGAAATGCCTTTTCCATTTCTGACTCCGGGGGTACTGCCATCACAACCTCCTAAAGATATTACCTGAAAAGACTTATCCAACATGGGCGAACCACTTCAAGAGTAGTCTAGCATACGAACCGTGAAAATTCAAATATTTCTTGTAATCGTTATAAACGTAGACTGGAAGGGGGAGGGTCTACGTTTTGGCTTTAATCCGCTTGAGGCGGATAATGGGGCTTCGTCCCATTACCACCCCCAGTGGGACAAGAGGTAAGGGATGCAGAGAGAAGTATGCAAGATACAAGGCAGGGCATAAAAGTCACTCTGGCAGAGGAAGACTTCAAGTCGGGACCCGAGGGGTTCACCCTTAATGGACTCCCACTCTCCACCTATTGAACGGTAGGGAATAGGCAGTAAGTGGTAGGTAGTAAGCACTCTTTGTTTCCTCTGCCTACTACCTACTGTCTACTACTTACTCCCTAACCCCTAGTCCCCTGGTTAGTACATGTCTCCGTAGCCGCCGTAACCGCCGGGCATGGGTGGGGCGGCGGGTTTCTTCTTCTCTGGTATCTGGCCCACCATGGCATCGGTGGTCAGCAGGAGTGTGGCTACACTGGCGGCGTTCTGCAGGGCTGACCTTACCACCTTGGTAGGGTCAATGATTCCCTCCTTCACCATGTCACAGTATTTATTGGCACTGGCATCGTAGCCGAAGTTGCCCTCCCCTTCTTGTATCTTTTGCGCCACCACGGGTCCGTGTACGCCGGCATTATCGGCTATCTGGCGTGCCGGGGCCAGGAGGGCCCGTCGCAGTATGTCCACCCCCACGGCCTCATCCCCCTTGAGTTTCATTGTATCCAGGGCCGCCCTGGCCCTGAGTAGGGCCACGCCCCCACCAGGGAGTATGCCCTCTTCCACCGCGGCACGGGTAGAGTGCAGGGCATCTTCCACCCTGGCCTTCTTCTCCTTCATCTCACTCTCCGTCGCAGCCCCCACCACTACCTGGGCTACACCCCCGGCCAGTTTTGCCAGCCTCTCCTCCAGTTTCTCCCTATCATAGTCGCTGGTGGTGGTCTTTATCTCGGTCCTTATCTGGTCAATGCGCCCCTTTATGGACGCACTACTGCCGGCACCCTCAATGATAGTAGTGTTGTCCTTGTCTATCACCACCTTCTTTGCCCTGCCAAGGTCCTTTAGCTTTAATGTCTCCAGGTCTATACCCAGGTCCTCAAAGACTGCGGTGCCGCCGGTGAGTACGGCGATGTCCTCTAGCATGGCCTTCCTGCGGTCTCCGTAGCCAGGGGCCTTTATAGCGGCACACTTCAGCACCCCCCTGAGTTTGTTTACCACCAGTAGGGTCAGGGCCTCTCCTTCTACGTCCTCTGCAATTATTAGCAGGGGTTTGCCCTGCTGGGCCGCCTTCTCCAGTACGGGTATTATGCCCTTTGCCGTAGTTATCTTCTTCTCATGGATGAGGAGGTACGGTTCCTCCAGTACGGTCTGCATGGTCTGGGGGTTGGTGATAAAGTAGGGGGACAGGTACCCCTTGTCAAACTGGAGTCCCTCAATCCATTTCACCTCGGTCTGGAGGCTCTTACCCTCCTCCACCGTGATGACGCCGTCCTTGCCCACCTTTTCCATGGCATCGGCAATAATCTTCCCCACGTCGGGGTCATAATTAGAGGCCACGGTAGCCACCTGTTCTATCTCCTTGCGGCCCTTTACGGGTATGCTCATCTCCTTGAGTCGGCCTGCTATGACCTCTACGGCCTTGTCTATCCCCCTCTTGATGGCCATGGCATTTGTCCCGGCGATGACGTTCTTGAGACCCTCAAGGAAGATGGCCTCTGACAGGATGGTGGCCGTAGTGGTACCGTCCCCTGCTACGTCGCTGGTCTTGGCGGCAACGGCCTTCACCATCTGGGCGCCGATGTTCTCCAGGTGGTCTTCCAGTTCCACCTCCTTGGCTACTGTTACGCCGTCTTTAGTGATGGTGGGCGAGCCGAAGCTCTTTTGTATGATTACGTTCCTACCCCTGGGGCCGAGGGTTATCTTTACTGCATCAGAGAGTTTCTTTACCCCCTCACGGATGGCCTCCCAGGCCGCCCGGTCAAATACTATTTTCTTTGCTGGCATTGTCTACCTCCTGTTGTGCTCTATTTATATCAAAACCATTATGCAAACTCAATGCCAAATTACCATCGGAGGATTTGCCAGGCAAGTGTCTTTTAAGGTATTGTAGTGGCAAAGCTTGCTTTAACGCCGAGCAAGCTCAGCCGCTACACCCAGGCCCAATCCCTACCCAATGGTCTTGGGTCTGTCAAATTGGCAGGGGCGAGGTCTCTGAGAAAACGTAAGACCACATAAATTCCCTCCCCCTTGAGGGGGATGTCTGTGGGGAGTCGCAGAATTTTTAAGAGACCGCAGAGATGTTTGAATGTGCCGTGAAGGTAGAGGGGGGATAACCCTTTACAGAAATTTGCTGTAATTTAATAAAACAGCTAGCCACAAGATCAAAAATGTGCTTAGCGTTTATCTCCCACTCTATGTTTTTTGAACCACTCTATAGTTTTTTCGAGGCCCTTTTCAAAACCCATGGCTACCTTAAAACCGAGCAACCTTTCTGCAAGGGAGATGTCTGCCAGGGTGCGTCTGACATCTCCCTTTCTTGCCTCTGTGTGGATGTAATGGATTGGCCTACCGATGATGCGTTCTATACTTTTTAGAAGGGTAAGGATAGAATATTCTTTGCCACAACCTACATTAAAGACCATGCCAGCTACTCCAGGGGCTTTGGTTGCAAGCAGTGTGGCATTTACGGTGTCTCCTATATAGGTGAAATCCCTGGACTGTTGCCCATCCCAGTGGACTTCTACCTGTCTACCATCTAACCCGGCCTTTATAAAAAGTGGCACTACGTTAGCGTATTGAGAGTATGGGTCTTGACGTGGACCGAAGACGTTAAAATATCGCAGACTTACAGTCTCCAGCCCGTAAATTTCGTAGAAAACCTTACAATAGTACTCACCAACAAGTTTTGAAACAGCATAAGGGGAAAGAGGTAAAGAGGCCTGGCTCTCCTTGAGTGGTACAGTCGGACTGTCTCCATAAACAGAGGAGGAAGAAGCGAAGGTCACACGTTTTACGCCAAGTTCCTTTGCCCACCACAAGATATTGAGGGTGCCCTGAACATTAACCTCATTGGTATTAAGAGGGTCATCTATTGAGCGGGGGACAGATCGCTGGGCGGCTATATGTAGAATATAGTCTACCCCTTTTGCCGCCTTCATTACAGTATTACTATCTCTTATATCCCCTTTTAGGAAATCAATCTTCTTGAGGGATTCAGCTAGATTATCTTTTTCCCCGGTATCAAGATTATCCAGAACCCTGACATCTTCTCCCTCGTGGAGGAGTTTTTCAACCAGATTAGAACCTATAAATCCGGCACCACCGGTCACCAGAAAAAGTGACATATAATTTTTCTCCTTTCTAAGGTTAGGGCTTCAGAACGATTTCTGTATGGCATATCACCCAAAAAACACATTGTCCCTTTTATTTATGCTTATTGCCATTCTTGAGGCTTTCAATCACAGAATAAAGTTGCTTCTCCAACCTGGTTGATTTTGGGATAACACTTTCTACAATGGATATATCCCCGCTTGCGTCCCAGAGGGCTTGAAGGACTGCCTCTGAATACGTGCCATCGTCTAATTCTAGTGTCCTCCTCACGGTGGAAAGGGTTTCCTGTCTTTGGGTCTCGTCCAGATAGTTCCACTTCGTAAGTAAGAGTTTAGCGGATTCAGCATAACTCTCAGGGTCTATTGGAAAGAAAGTCATAGAGGCCTTCAGGTGGGCTGTTAAATTCCTTTCCCATGGCTCATAATTTGGAGGTACCTCTCTGAGCAAAAGGAAAGAGTCAAGGAGTTTTGCCAGCCTTAAGTGCAAAAAGGGGTCAGTGGGTTTCAGGTAGATTGCCTCCCAAAGAAAGGGCAGTGCTGTTGTCCTCTCGCCGAGAAGAATATAGGAATTGGCGAGTTCTTTGGAGTAATCACTGTTCCAGGGTTGTAGAGATAAAGCCCTTTGGAGGAGTGCCAGTCGGATAGTGGGGTTGGTATCCCCCTCCTTGAGGATAAAATAGGCCCCTGCTAATCCATTACGAACCGGGATACTAAACAGAAAGAAAAAGAGGAGGACTGCAAGCCCATAACCGACAACCAACGTCCATTTTCTCTCTAGTCTCAATTTCCAGAAATGGAGCAGGCTTTTGGTCTTTTCGCCCTCTTTGTATGTGCTCACAAAGCCAAGGTTAATGGCCGCTATTGTGGTGGCTAATAGGGCATTAGATGGGATGTGGAGGTTGAAGTCTACCAGGCTATGAACGAGGATAGCTGCAAGTGAGGCAATGCCGCCATAGACGAAAGCCTTTACGTTGGGGTTTTTCCGGTGCCTGAGTAAAGAGAAAAGACAAATAAAATATATTACACAACCCCCTATAAAGGCAAGGAGTCCCAGGAGGCCCATTTCTACTGATAACTGGATGTAATCGTTATGGGCGTAATCTACAAAATTTTCTGGACCCAAACTCTGGTACTTCATGTATATCCAGGGGAAATTTCCTGAGCCGGTTCCCAGGACTGGAAAATCCTTGATTATTTGGAAAGAGTCCTTCCAGATATCCCACCTTTCAGCTAAGGGCTCATTTTTGAGGAAGCGTGCTGGAAGTTCCTCCCCTATTCCAAAGAGGAGTATCACCCCAAGTATTGCAAAGATAGGTATAAGCCTCTTTTTCTTGTGTATTGAGCTTTTTTGGGGCCACATTAAAAGAACGACAAAGACTATAAGACTTACAGAAAGGCTTATTACCCCACCCCTGGAGAGGGTAAAGAGCAGACTTAAAATCATAATACACACAGCGGAATACAAAAAGGCAATTACTGCTATCTCACGATTGAAAAAGCCCAGTAATCTTTGCCTTAATTCAGCCCCTTCATCTAAGTCGGTACGTAGTGTTCTGCCCACCAAACTGCCTAAGGTTAATGGGATAACCATCGCCATGTATCCTGCAAAATGGTCCCTATTTGTAAAAGGGCCGAAGGGGGCACCTAATTCTCTTTGCCCTCCCAACCAATAGGTCTCCCTGAACCAGTAAATCTTTCCATTCCAGGTGAAGTGCTGTACAAGACCGAATGCCGCCAGAAAAAGGCCGGTAAATATTATGCCCATACTGAGCCTTTCCAGGGCTTTCTGCTCTTTAAAGTTGTTTAAAACAAGAAAGAAGACGAAAAGATAGGTCAGGAATAGCAGGAGGTCGTTTTGTGTAGCAAATGGATAGATGGAGAGTGGTTTTTTAGTAGAAAGATTTTTAGGCGTGGGAATGGAAATGCCTAGCCCGGAGGCTGTAGTTTTTATGGATTCAAAGGGTGCCTCTCCTGGCCAATCCGGCATAGCCACTTTGTAAATCTCAAAGGTGTTGGGAGAGATAAGCCCTATAAGTTTTGGTGGTAAAGGTGAGAGCTGAAAAAGAATAATGGCTAGAATAATTACTAGTGGCACATAGAGCCAGAGTTTAGGAAAAGTAATTTCTTTCTCATACGTCATGCGGACGAGCCACACGGTCACTGCTAAAAGGGTCACACATTCCATTACTATTATGGCCCATGCCTCTCTAGCCCCAAATGCTAGCGGTGTAAAAGCTACTAAAAAGATAATAAATGCCTCTATCAGTCTATTGCATACCCTTGTGAATTTAGGCAAATCAGTAGAGTTTTTCATTTAATTTGGCCAGGGATTCCTTTGGGATGGGAGAAGAGAGTGGGGAGAGAATTTTTTATTATTTAAGGGAGTCAAAAAGCCTGTCTATCCCTTTACGGCTTTCCCTACGAAGTCTGTAAAGTGTACCTGGTCTAATCTGGCAGTTATCGTAAAATTCTTAAAAAGACCATACTTAGAATAAGGTCCTGCAAGGGCCAGGGCGTCGTTCACATAAATCTCATAGAAGTTATCTTTTCTAATCAATTTAAACTTGTTTGACGTGGCGGTATCCGTCTTTACCCTTATACTCTTTGGCCCCGGAAGCACGATAAAACAATTACCTTCGTTTAATTGGAAGTCCATGTTAAACTCGTTACCTAACACGTCAGAAAACTTTAGAGAGTTCCAATATTTACTACTACCTTTTACAGTAAACTCAAAAGAAAAATTTTCTGTGAACTTTAACTCCTGGCTTATAGTTACAAACTCCTCCCCTTGCGATGCAAGAAAACGTTTCTCTCCTTCATTAATAATTGCCAACTTTTTCCCCCATTGAGCGAGACGATTTACTATTTCTTCTGGGTCTGTAAAGTTTTCATTTAGAAAACATTTCTCACCAACTTTGCCCGCTACTTCAAGCCTTTCTTCTTTTACCATTTGTCTTTCTTCTAATGAGATAGTCTTGGCCTCTTTTGCGTCCACATAAGTGCTATCGGGTGAGGACCGCTGGGTCTCCTTAGCTAAAAGGTACTCAATTTTTTTATCCTTTTGTAACTCTATAGAAGCAGTGCCAAGAGTTATGCCCTCCAACGTATCGTTTATGCGTACATTGACCTTAACGGCGGTTCCCAAGTCAGTGATGGTTCCATCAACAATGGCATCTATGCCCAGTTGTCTATTAATCATTTCTAACTCGTTAGTGGAAATGTGGGACAGTGAGGAGACTTCCTTGCCGAGAAGTTCACTTATCTTCTGCCTGGGAACGAGAATCCAGGATTTGTTTTTTACCAGCCTCGTCTCGCATTCTTGTGCCAAAAAGCCATCCAAAAAAGTCCTTTTGTTATCAATCGCAGAGAAACCAAGGAGGCATATCCTTTGCCCTATTTTGTCCCTCTGGAACCCGTGCAGTATCTGTTCCGCCTGCCAGGCCAGAGAATCTAATCTAGTGTTTATGTCCTCTCCCTCCACAGATTTTTGTAAAGGCATCTCAGCCCCAAAGAGTTGAAGAATAACATCTGTGGCAGGGGTTTTTACGAAAGATGCAGAAAGTATTATGTGGGTGTCGGCTGAAACAAGCCTGGCATTTATCTTTACTTCTTTTCCTATCCTTATAAGCGTTCCACTCACCCTACCATCTACCGGTGTGAAGGCTGTAGCCGATGGATTGCAACAGATCTTCAAGCTTGTACCCACCCAACGATTGTTTGAAAGTTGCGTAAACAGTTCCTCCACCAAGAGATTGGAAAGGAGAGTTTGTTTTCCGTCCAGTGTGAGGAAAGGTTCAACCAAAATGGTAAAATCCTTTTCCTTGTTTTTTGGGAAACCTTGCGCAAGGTTATTAACTATGTCAGCAGCAACTTCTTCCAGTAAAACTGATACCTCCCTTTCTGCCACAGAAGGTTTTTTATCCGAAGACACTTCCCTAGCAGTGAATTTTTGCTTTTCTGGTACGGCTCCTTCTAAACTCGGCCTTTTTTGCTGGACTGGCTGTTCTAAATGTAATTGCTCAGTTTTGGGTTTGCTCGCGGTATCTTTTTGTTCTCTTATTTGCGGAGGTACTTCTCCTGAAATTGACTCCTTTCCGCTTAGGCGTTCTCTCTTTTCTTGTGACTTGTCATAAAGCGTCTTGACTGCTGAGACGTATTCAGTGTTTTTGGATAATGCTACCAGTCTGGCTTTTTCTTCTTCTGTCATTGCACCTTTATAAGCAAGACGGCCGTTATCGGCGTCATAACGTATCTTTTCCTTAAGTTCTTCTGGGAATTTAATTTCGGGGGGTAGCGAGCTTAGACTTGCGAAATGTGTATCTTTCTGTTTAGGTGCAGTAAACTGGCATCCAAGCGGACACAGATTTAAAACCAGTAATAACAATAAGCCTATGAAAAATTTATAGGACATTAAGGAACCTTTGGCTAGAAAAAGTTTTTATCTAAAATGCCAGGTACTAAAGATTTGCCTGAACTCCGATAAACGCTCGTTAAAAAACTCTTCAGGGGCTGTGACCGTAAAACTGTAACTCTGACTATTCTTTATAGTCATCAGATAGAGGAATTTCATCCCAGAGTATGCATAAATGATTTCTCTCCATTCCACCCCCGCTTGAGAAACCTTCCTTTCAAACAAGAAGGCGGCATCACTGAACTCTTTTTTTATAGCAGATTTAATTGAATCTGCCCAATCCTCGCCTTCAACATCCGAGACCTTCTCCACCGTGACAATAAGGCAGGATTGCGGACCTAAATCAGTCGCGGTGTAAAAAATAGCAGTACCCCCCATTTGTTGGGGGGCACTAACCCAATTCTCGGGGAGTTTTATTGAGTACTCTGGGGCCTTAAATACCTCAGAATAGGCCTCTACAGTACAAAAATGGGACAGATGAGGAATCAACAGTAAAACTGTCCCGGCGAGTCGCATCCAGGGATTAAAAAACCATGCCATTTCTTAACTAAAACTAAGGCGAGACAGCCTTCCCTTTACCCCCAAAGGCCCCTGCGGCCGCCGCACCACCTGCCGCTGCACCTATCACACCCACGCCAATAAGGACAACCCCCCATGTGGGAAAGCCGCCAGCTCCGCCAGGACCAGGGTTACCCACCAATACCTTAACACCCTTTGTATTGCTGAGCTTAAGGGCCACGGGCTTTGAAGGGCCAGCAACGGCCGTTACAAGGGTACTATCAACATCTTTACCATAAAAGGTCTTTACTTTATATGTCTTCCCCGCCTCTAACCCGTTAAAACTAAATGACCCGTCCTTTGATGCTTTTGTGGAAGCTATCACAGCCCCCTTATTATCAATGACCTCTACCTCCACCCCCACCAAGGGATTTCCATCAGCACCCATAACACTTCCAGAGATACTGCCCGCTGGCCCTGCAAATAGTACATTGGTGTGACCTAATATGGGGAATATTGCTGAAAGGAATACGAAGAGGAAAATTAGAGACCTTGATTTTCTCTGCATTTTAGATCCTCCTTATTAATCTTATTAATTATTTCTACGGTACTCCCATTCGTAAAGCGTATGTATACAAGTTTAGTATTATATTGTCAATAAGATTTTTATTGAAAAAATTATGAGATAAGACTAAAATGCGGGACATTATGGATAAGGCTTTTGGAAGACCTCAAATTATTATATGGCTTCGCTCGTGCTGTCTTCTCATTTGTGCCGGCATAATTTTATCCCTGGCGGAGCCCTCCAATGGTAACGGGAACTCAAGAAATGACGTGAAGCCTGGCCATCCCACCCAAGGCCCAAAACCTGCGCATTTTGAGAGGACCATTTCTGCTGATTATCTGGAGAACGATTACATTATAGGCCAAGAGGACATCCTGGATATAAAGATTTTCGGTGCAACGGAGTTTGATAGAAAGGTAAGGGTAAGCACCAGTGGTCATATTACCTTTCCGCACCTGGGTTCAATAAAGGCAGAAGGGCTAACCGTGGCCGATTTAGAGTTTACTATTGCTGGTCTCCTTGCGGAGAAGTACCTGAAGGACCCCCAGGTGAGTATATACATAGAGGAGTTCAATAGCAAAAAGGTTATAGTAGTGGGAGAGGTGAAAGGCGCCAAGGTACTTAAACTGCACAGAAATAGCAGTACGCTTTTTGAGGTACTTGGGGAGGTTGGGGGGATAAATAATGACGCTGGCAAGATGGCTTATGTGATTCGCTCAACTCCTGCGCAGGCGGTGGCCAGTAACAATTATCCCTCAAGTGGCTCGCAGCAAGCCTCGCCTAGCACTAGTGGTATCCCCACTTCCAGTCCCAGTAACGATGACGAGAAGGTAATGGTGCAGATGAGGGACACTATAATACCCGTGAACATTAACGAATTACTTGAGTACAGGAACCCTATGACCAATATAGAAATACTCCCTGGAGATATAGTAACTGTTCCAAGGGGGCAACTCTTCTTTATCATGGGGGAGGTGGAGAAACCTGGCGCCTATTCACTTACAGGGGGACTAACATCGCTTCAGGCCTTGAGCATGGGGGGGAAGTTCTCATCCACGTATAAGCCCAGCGATATAAAACTAGTAAGGCGAGAATCTGGTGGTAGTACTACATTTACTACGCTCAATTTTAAAAAGATGGCAAAGGGTGACGAAGACGACGTAGAAGTACAGCCTGGCGATATATTTATCGTAGGAAAGAGCCCGGCTAAGACTATAGCCCTTCAATCACTAGGGCTTACAAAGGTGGCCATGGACGCCTTCACGGTCGCCTTTGCATATCGCACTATAAATAAATAAATTAGATTAAAGACTAAAGTATGGCCAAGCTTCCAACGGATTTTCAACTACATGAGGATACCCACAAGGAGCAGGAGGTCCACCTGCTTGACTATGCAAGGGTTATATTGCACCGGAAATGGGTGGTGGTAATCTTCTTTTGCACAGTGCTAACTTCTACGGCCGTATTTACCTTACTGCAGACCCCGATGTATGAGGGAGTATGTAAAATACGCATATACAAGGAGACTCCAAAGGTGTCGCAGTTTGAGGAGGTAATGTCTGCTAAAAGCGCCGAAGATGTCTTCATGAGGAGCGAAACAGAGATGCTGAGTAGCCACCTGATAGCAAAAATGGTGGTTAACAGACTACATCTTGAGCTTCACCCTGAGTTTACTGGTGCAACCCCCTCTCCGGGTATTCGGAATCTCTTTGGCCTTTTGAAGAAAAAGGCTAAAGCTAAAAAAGCTGAAAAAGAAGTTAAGGCTGATGTAATAGATTCAACAGTGAATGCACTCCTCGGCAGGATAAAAGTTGTGCCTATCCGGGCAAGCCAACTGGTTACAATAAGTGCCAGTGCCAGAGACCCAGCTCTTTCGGCGCTTATGGCCAATACCCTGTCGGAGGAATATATCAGATATAACATGGAGTCAAAGATCTTCGTGGGTACCGGTGCCTCTGAGGAATTGGTCAAACAGCTCCAGAACCTAAAGAACAGGTTGGAGGAATCAGAGAGGAAGCTTTACGAGTATGCAAAGGAAAATGATATGGTGGCCTTAGGGGAGACAGAGAGCCTTTTGGCCAAAAAGATTGAGGAACTGAATAAGCAATTGAGCCAGGTTGCCTCAGAACGCATAAAGACAGAGTCCTTATACGTCCAATCCGTTTCACTTAATCCTGGTTACTTGCCGGCGATTCTGAAGTCAGACATAATAACTGATTTAGAAAGAAGGTATGCAGATATCAACTCAGAATACAGGAAAGAGCTGGAAAGGGTGCAATCTGAACATCCCAATGCCAAGCAATTAAAGGCGAAACTAGATACCATTGCTGCAGCCATTGAAAATGAGAAACAAAAGATCGCAAACTCCGCAAAGGAGGAATATGTAGAGGTTGTGGAAAGGGAAAAGAGCTACATGAGGCAGATGGGCGACCTCCTTACCCAGAAAGAGAAACTGGAAGGTAAGCTGGTAAAGTATAAAATCCTTAAACGGGATGTAGAGACCAATAACCAGCTCTACGATGCCCTGCTCAAGCGAACGAAGGAGATAACCATTACTTCAGAGGTAAAGGTACCCAATGTGACCATAATTGACAGGGCTCTCGTACCTAATTACCCATACAAGCCAAAGAAAAAGCTTAATCTGATGCTCGGTGCAATTGTGGGCCTTTTTGGGGGCCTGGGGCTTGCCTTCTTCATTGAATACCTGGATACGAGTGTGAAGAGTCAGGAGGATATAGAGAGGAAGATAGGCCTTACCTTCCTGGGTGCCATACCTAACCTGTCCCATGGTAAGAAGGGGCGATATTATTAGCGCCTGACAAAACCATGCTAAAATCTATTGAGGAGGCAACCCAAAGGCTTGTTAAATATTATGAACCAGACAGAATAATACTGTTTGGGTCACATGCAAAGGGTAGTGCCGAGGAAGAAAGTGACACGGATAGTAGCAATCCGCAAAGGCCCGTCCTGGCGGTGTCTTTGTTCACGAGGGCTTTTCCTTTAATGAGCCAGGCAACAGCCTCTCTATATCATCCCAACATGTGAAAAACCACTTGCTTTAGAAAAAAAATTTAATAAGCTCAGTCGCGCTTTTGAGTGTCAATTATGATGAAGTCTAGTCAACCTGCAGGTTTAAAGGGAAAATTGGAGCACCAAAGTACTTCTAGAGATTCTTATCTCATAGTCCATCAACTCCCACGCTCAGGTGTGGCAGAGTCGTTCTGCAACATAAGGACAAAACTCCTGTTTTCCTCTCCTGACAGGGAACTAAAGACAATCCTCTTCACCAGTGCCCTCCCGGGTGAGGGAAAAACCTTTAGTGCAATAAGTATGGGTATTGTTATGGCCCAGACAGGCAAAAGGGTCCTATTAGTGGATGCAGACCAGCGAAGACCCACTTTGGGTAAGGCCTTTTCCCTTGGTTCCCAGGCGGAAAACATGGGCCTCTCCAGCCTGGTAATGAGGAGAGTTCCCGCTGAGAGTGCCATCTTTAAAACCGGTATAGAGAACCTGAGCGTACTGCCTGCGGGGCCAAAGCCGCCAAATCCCTCCGAACTGCTTGGCTCGCAAAGCACAAAGGAAACACTAGAAAAACTCCGTTCAGAATTTGACATGTTGATTATAGACACACCGCCTGTCCTGGGGTTACCTGATACGCTACCTCTGGTCTCCATGGTGGATGGCTGTCTCCTTGTAATAAGGTACGCCAAGACCTCCTATAAGAGTATCCTCAGGGTCAAGGAGTCTATTAGAATGGTAAAGGGGCACTTCCTGGGGGCCATCCTTAACATGGTTAAGCCAGAACCGTTTGGCTACTATTATGGGGGTTACCACGGTTATTACTACCACAAGTATTACGAGGAAGAAACGCAAACAAAAATACCAAATTCAGGGTCTTAAGGTTAGAGAGAAATCGTGAAATATGATGTCATTACAATAGGAGGCGGGCCTTCGGGTGCGTATGCATCCTATTTGCTAGCTAAAGAGGGCTTTAAGGTAATGTTGCTAGATAAGGGCAACCCTGGGGGTAAGGTTTGCACAGGAATAATCAGCGAGGAGATATTCCAGACCTTTTCCCTGTGCAGGAAAAGCATCCTAAAGGATATAAGTTCCATTCAATTTATTGCACCTTCCGGAATAAGCTTCACCTATGAACACCCCACACCATTTGCCTATGCAGTGGACAGAAAAGCCTTTGACTCTGCACTCTTAAAAATGGCACAAGAGGCAGGGGCGTCTTTCCTGAGTCAGGCCACAGTTACCTCAGCGGAAGTGTCCAAAGATGGGGTAAAGTTAGGCTATGAGAAGAACGGTCAATTTGCGGCCTCAGCACAGGCCATGGTCTTAGCCACAGGCCTGAACCGCAAGTTTTTAAGTTCGGTAGGGTTAAAACCACCCGATAGTATGCAGGCTGCACAGATAGAGATTGATAATTATCAAGGGGAAGACCAGGTAAAGGTCTTTTTAGGCAATAATATCGCCCCGGGTTCTTTTGCATGGATGGTGCCAATAGGGAATGGAATGGCCAGGATAGGCATGAGCACCCAGAGGCAGCTTAGACCCCACTTTAGCCGATTTATGAGGACGCTCGGTATAAGTAATGGACATCTTGAGGTAAGGTCAAGACCAGTCCCTTATGGAATGGCTCCGCGAACTTATGCAAAAAGAACCTTAGTGATAGGCGACGCCGCCGGCCAGGCTAAAACCACCACCGGTGGAGGGATTTACTATGGACTGCTTGGGGCAAAAATGGCAGTTCAAACCCTAAAGGAGGCCTTCTCAAAAGGGGATTTAAGTGAGCAGTACCTCCAGGTCTATGAAAAAAAATGGAAAGAGAGGTTGACCCCAGAGATAGAAATGGGCCTAAGGCTAAGGGAACTTTTTTCCACCTTTACAGACGAAAGGATAAATACCCTTATAAACTTTTCCAGGAATGATGGGATAGCCACTTTGATACGCCTTCAAGCCAAATTTGACTGGCACAGGACCTTCATCCTTTCCCTTCTTAAAATTCTTGGCATTAAATGGTCAGGAGTATAGTAAGTTCAATAGTTTATCAATCTGTTTTTCCAATGTGAGACCTCTGCAAAAGTCCGCGCAGCACTATTTGATGTCATGAAAAGGCTAGCCTCCTGCTGACCTACAGGGTAAAT
>JASEHG010000219.1 GCA_030018855.1 Candidatus Brocadiaceae bacterium | reverse complement strand
CTGCGACGTCATCCCCAGCGCTATATATACTGGCAGCCTCTTTAAGGCCCTGATATAGGGTGATAAAAGGTCTTAATTCACAAAAAATGAGATGACTACCCATCAAAACCGCTACCTGTTTTCTGACTATTATCTAAATGAAATCCTGTCAGAACATGAAGATTGGAAGGGCGTTGATGTAAAGAAACCTTTTGAGGATTTAGCGGAACTTTACAAAGGAGTCAAAGACCTTCTCCCGGGTTCTAGCGAGGCCCAAACCGAAGAAAGGTTCATCCGCCCCGCCTTAAAGCTCCTCGGCCACCTCTTTGAGGTCCAGCCCCCAGTAGAAACCGCCTTTGGCACACGAACCCCTGACTACGCCTTATTCCCAGACGAAGAGGCAAAAAAGAAGGCCCACAAATGTAGGGGTAAAAAGGAATATTTTAAGGGTGTCCTTGGAGTGGGCGATGCCAAATATTGGGACAGGCCCCTGGATAAGAAACTCTCTGCCCAGGGAGACCCCTTTGAAAACAATAACCCCAACTTCCAGATTGACACCTACCTCCGCTCCACCGAGACCCGCTGGGGCATCCTTACCAATGGCAGACTATGGCGACTTTATAACCGTAACACCAGCTACCGTCTGGATACCTACTATCAGGTAGACCTTATCCAGTTACTTGAACAACGCAATCTAGAGGCCTTCAAATACTTCTACCTCCTTTTCCGTAAAGAAGCCTTTTTGCCACTTTATGAAGGCAAGACCTTCCTTGACCACATCTATGAGGGCAGCCTTGATTATGCCAAGAGGGTGGGGGCAGGACTAAAGGAAAATGTCTACGAATCCCTCCGATTACTTGCAACAGGCTTCCTCAAGATGGAAAAGAACGGATTAGGCCAGAAAGACCTGGAGGATATACGCTCCAACTCACTGGTGCTCCTTTACCGCCTGCTCTTCATGCTCTACGCCGAGGCCAGAAATCTCCTCCCACTGGATAACCCTAGCTACAGGAATAATTACAGCCTGGATAGCCTCAGAAAGGAGATAAGAGATAAACTGGATAAGGGAGAGACCCTTGTCCCTGAAGCCGCCCTTTACCATAGTCGCCTGAAGGGGCTGTTTGAGTTAATAAATAGTGGTTCTGAAAAGATGGGTGTCCCTGCTTATAACGGCGGACTATTCAAGCCAGAAAACCATCCCTTTCTTGAAGATTATGCTGTAGGTGATAACTTCGCAGTGCAAGTAATTGACAAACTATCTCGCTCCGAGGAAAAGGACAGAGGGAAGGTCTTTGTGGATTACAGAAGCCTGGACGTCAGAGACCTGGGCAGTATCTACGAGGGACTTCTGGAATATAAACTACGCCTGGCAGAAGAAGACCTGGTAGTTACAAAAAAGAATAACTACATACCACTTAGAGAAGCGCAGGGTAGCCCCTCGCAGGAAATAATACGTAAAGGCGAACTGTACCTTGCTACAGATAAAGGCGAACGAAAGGCCACAGGCTCTTATTATACCCCTGAATACATTGTCAACTATATCGTGGAGAATACCCTCGGGCCTATCGTAGAAAAGGCAGAAGCAGATATTAGACAGAAATGTAAGGAACTGGAAGGGAAGATAAAAGCCTCAAGGGGCTCAAATCGTGAGGCATATCAAAAGGAATTAGGAGACGTGCAAACCTCCCTTGATGATGAGGTACTTAAGCTCAAGGTACTTGACCCTGCTATGGGTTCAGGGCATTTCCTAGTAAGGGCCACAGAGTTTCTAGCCGAGCATATCGCAACTAACCCCTATGCCCATGACGCCCATACCCCGGAGGGGGAATCCGCCATTGATTATTGGAAACGCCGTGTGGTGGAGCACTGCATTTATGGTGTGGACGATAATCCCCTGGCCGTAGAACTTGCCAAACTCAGTCTATGGCTCAAGACGGTCGCCAGAGGCAAGCCCCTCTCCTTCCTTGACCACCACCTCCGCTGTGGCAACTCCCTAATTGGGGCATGGGTCAAAGACCTTGCTACACTGCCTGAAGTAAGGTTCAAGGGTTCAAAGATTAAGGGTTCAAAAAAGGCAAGTGGGGTGGAACAGATAGAATTTGACTTTCCCACCTTTACCCAGGATATGGCCCTCGCCGTAGGCGACATGCTCAATATAGAGCAAAGGCCCACCGACACGATTAAGGACGTGGAAGAGAAGGCAAGGATTCTGCACTACCTTGACGAGACAAGACGCAAAAAATATCGCCAGATAGCCAACCTCTGGACGAGCACCTGTTTTGAAAATGAACTAAGCCCGCCTGAATATCAGGACGCTATCAACCGCCTTAAGGGCAAGTCCACAGTCATGACCCCTGAGAAAGACCTACAATCAATTATTGCTAAGGCCCAGTCCATAGCCAGGGAGAAACACCTCTTCCACTGGGAGCTAGAGTTCCCCGAGGTCTTCTTTGACCAGCATGGCAGGAAACTTGAAAACCCAGGCTTTGATGTGGTGATGGGGAATCCACCGTATGTGAGGATACATGAACTTCCTTCCTCAGAAAGGAACTACTATAACGGAAAATTTGAATGTGCGTATAAACAATACGATATTTATATACTCTTTTTTGAAAAGGGCATAGGACTACTAAGAGCAGAGGGTGATTTTGGATTTATAGCTTCAAGTAAATTCCTAACCTCCGACTATGGTGAAAACCTTAGGAGACATATATTGAAGCATTGTTCCATTAAGAATATAGTAGATGTTTCAACAGCAGGTGTTTTTGGCGAGGCTGCCATTTACCCTTATATTTTCATCTTGAAAGGAGAGAAAGAAGAAGGGAAACGTAGTAAGACTATTATTACCTTTATGAGGTGTAATTCAGAAGTTCAGCTTTTGGAGAAAAGAACAAAAGTATCTCTTATACCCCAGGAAATTCTTCATCAAAGAAGTGGAGAAGTCTTTTCGTTACAGCCAATAGAAGTTTTAGAAATATTTAGAACGTGTGAGCGTAATTCGCTGATGCTCGGAGGAGTTTGTAAAATCACTAGAGGATTTAGACCACCCCCGGAAGATTTGTTGCGTGGAAAAGGCGATGGATTACAAAAGCTACTTTATGGCGATGAAATGGCTGAGAGATATGCAATAGTTTGGAGAGGGACCCGCCTTGAATATATACCTGAAAG
>JASEHG010000218.1 GCA_030018855.1 Candidatus Brocadiaceae bacterium | reverse complement strand
TCGCCCTTTGTAGGGGCACGTTGCAACGTACCCCTACACACTTATATTTCAAGAAATTCCGGGACAAAGCTGTAAGGGGGCCAGGGTCCACTGTAAAGTACCTTTTCAGGGAGACGTCCTCTAATCTCACCAAAGGCCCTCTCAAATTCTTCTAATCTATCCCTCCTTACCAGGTAGTAGATAGAAGACATGTACCTGCTTGATTCAAGTTGGCTCCCCGCAATTAACGGTCTGAGCCTTTCTTCCAGAATCTTACATACCTCCTCTGCCCGCAGGCCGAGTTGGCGTCCTTCCTCTTGAATCTGCCTCTTTTGTCTGAGGTACTCTATTCCTTCGCTAGTTCCTTCACTACGTTCAGGACTCGCTACGCTCGGCTCAAGGGCAGGTCCACTCGGGACCTCTGCCCTTTCTCCAGATTTGGGAGCAGGGAGGGGGTTTCCCTCCTCGCCTTCCAGTACCACCCTCAGGCTAATCTCTACCATACCTTCCAGCCTATCAAGGGTCTCTTCCAGCCGGGGGGAATGCCTTTGCAGGAGTTCCACCACCGCCTCCCGGCGCTTCAGGGTGGTGGAGAATCGCATGGGAATCACGGCCAAAAGGGTGTGGACGTATTCCACCACCTCCTTATGCAGGAAGAGGTCCTGTAGGGTGGGAGAGTAGCCGTCCCTGGGAAGCACCGAACACACCCCGGCCAGTCCTCCCCATGTAATGACCTCCAGGGGACTCTCTCCCACCCCCTTCAGGGTATCTGGTAGAGATAACCCACTCCTGCTTACGCAGTAGAGGTAGGTGGGAGGGCTACTCTGGACAACGGTCTCCATCAGGCATTTACCTCATCTGGTATCTTTTCCCCTACGTTGGGCAGGCGTAAAGCCTGCCCCTACAGACAACGGTCTCCATCAGACATTCCCCATATCTGGTATCTTTTGTGCGAGACAAGTCCGCCTGAGGCGGATCTGCCTCAGGCATGACTCGCACGCTACAACTATAACTTTTCCCCTATGTTGGGCAGGCGTAAAGCCTGCCCCTATGAACCTCCATCAGACGTTCACCTTATCCGGTATCTTCTCCAGGCTGGGGCAGAAGTTGTAGGGGGGCCAGGGGCCGGTAAGTTCAAATAGGAGACCCCATGGCCCATAACCCTCTTTCAATTCTTCCACCATCTCCTTGAAGACCTCTAACATTAGTTTTGACACCAAGAAGGCCCCGTTCAGGAGCATATCCTCTGCCCTTTGGGTAACCTTTTTTTCGTGGACTTTCAGGGTTATTCCTTCTACGGATAGAGAGTTCAACGCTTCATGTATATCCTGTATTATCCTACCAAGGGTATTCCCAAGCCCTTCATCGGCCATCTCCTGGAGGCGTTTCTTGTGGAGGTACCGTTCCCCAGGGGTTTTAACGGTCTTGCAGTCCATCTCTTTTAGGCGTGCATCGGTCTCCAGGAGGTGTCTCATCGCCCTAGATTCATCACAATACACCTTTAGGGACCACTCCTCTTTGTCCTGTATATGTTCCAGATAATGGTCTAACCCTGAGAGATGGGGGATAAGGGTATTCAAGAGGCTTTTCTCACTCTTAAAAAGGGTCAAGAATTTCATGGGGAGGATGGCCTGATTCCGCATGACCTCTTCTACTACGTATTCATGTTCCCTGACCCTCTTGGCCACCCAGCCTGGCTCTTTCACCTGCTTACTTAGAGAGGCCACCTTCCAGGACAGCTTGCTAAGGGCCACTGCCAGCATTGGGGGCAGAGCCCCAATGCTATAGCCCTGGTGCTCCGCCACCAGTGGGAGGAAGAGTACTGGCTCTGACTCTATCCCCTGTAATCTAAGTCCACGGAGAGAGGGCGTGTCCTTACTTATGCAGTAGACGTAGAGGTAAGGGTTTTTCATGGCCGTGATGTCTGCTGGGTCTTCATCTCCTCCAGGGCCTGCATAAAATCTCTGGCACCGATGTGTAACTCGTGGGGGGCAACCCCTTCACCCTTCTTCTCAATAAGGTTTCTAATGGCTATCATCGTGGCCTTGCGGCAGAGGAGTTCTATGTCTGCCCCACTCCATCCTTCTGTCTGTTCTACAAGCTCACCAAGACCGACTTCTTTTGTTATCGGCTTATCCCTTGTATGTACCTGTAATATCTTTAGTCTGGCCTGCCGGTCTGGGAGGGGTATCTCAATGGTGGCGTCAAATCGGCCTGCACGTAGGAGGGCGGGGTCAATAATGTCGGCCCTGTTAGTGGCCCCCAGGATTAGTACCCCTTTAAGCTCTTCTATGCCGTCCAGTTCGGTGAGTAACTGACTGATTACCCTCTCTGCGACCCCTGAGTCCAGCCCCCCTGCACCGCGGCGAGGGGCAATGGCGTCAATCTCATCAAAGAAGAGGATACAGGGGGAGGCCTGGCGTGCCTTGCGGAAGATGTCCCTGATGGCCCTCTCCGATTCACCTACGTATTTGGAGAGCAAGGCCGGCCCCTTTACGGAGATAAAGTTTACCTTACCCTCCCTGGCCAGGGCCTTTACCAATAAGGTCTTGCCCGTCCCAGGAGGGCCGGTTAAGAGAATCCCTTTGGGGGGTGTGAGTCTGGCCCGTTCAAATAGTCTCTCGTACCTGAGTGGCCATTCCACCGCCTCCTGGAGTTGCCTCTTTACCTCCTCCAGCCCCCCTATGTCCCCCCACCCCACATCAGGCACCTCCACAAAGACCTCCCTGATGGCGGTGGGTTCAATCTCCTTGAGGGCCTGCAGGAAGTGTTCCATTCCCACCTTGAGGTTGAGGAGGGCCTCGGTGGGGATGTGGGCCTTCTGGAAGTCTATCTCTGGCATGACCTGTCGGAGACAGCTCATGGCGGCCTCCCGGCAGAGGGCCTGTAAATCTGCCCCTACGAAGCCATGGGTAATCTCTGCCAGTTTGGTCAGGTCCACGTCCTCTGCCAGGGGCATGCCCCTGGAGTGTATCTCCAGTACCCTGAGCCTTGCCTTCTTATCAGGGATGGGTATGGTTATCTCCCTGTCAAAACGTCCTGGCCGTCTGAGGGCCGGGTCCAGGGAGTGGGGGATGTTGGTGGCCGCTATGACTATGACCTGTCCCCTCTCCTTCAGGCCGTCCATGAGGGCTAGTAATTGGGCCACCACCCTCTTTTCTACCTCCCCC
>JASEHG010000217.1 GCA_030018855.1 Candidatus Brocadiaceae bacterium | reverse complement strand
CTACCTGGACTATATAAATAGGAGTTTTGCAGAGACCTTAGACATGTTTAAACACGAGGCCCTTTTCTATAAGCTCACCGGGGAAGACCACAAGGTACAGTGCTTCCTCTGTCCCCACCACTGCGTAATCGCACCGGGCAAGCTGGGTTTTTGCGGTGTGAGGCGGAACGAGGATGGGAAGCTCTACTCCCTCATCTATGGCTGTGTCTCCTCAGCCTGCGCAGACCCCGTAGAGAAGAAACCCCTCTTCCACTTCTGGCCGGGCAGTCTCGTCTATTCCATCGGCTCCCTGGGGTGCAATATGCGCTGTGGCGACTGTCAGAACTGGCAGATAGCCCATGTTCGCCTTGGCGAATCTGCCTCAGGCATGGCACGCCTGGAACAGACCTCGGTGCAGACTACCCCGCTGTCTCCCGAAGAATTAGTGAATTATGCCCGTAAGGGTGGGTGTCAGGGGATAGCCTGGACGTACAACGAACCTACTATCTGGATGGAATACGCCATAGACGGGGCCAAACTGGCCAGGGCACAGGGTCTTTACACCATCTTTGTTACCAACGGATACGTGGGGCTGGAGGCCCTGGACGCTATCGGGCCTTATCTGGACGCCTACCGGGTAGACTTCAAAGGCAGGATGGAAGGCAGCCGCTTCTACCGGGAGGTGGCAAAGATTAAAAACCCCAAACCCATCCTGGAGGCAGTTACCAGGGCCAAAAAGAAGTGGAACATGCACGTAGAGATTATTACCAACGTAGTGCCGGGCTACAACGACAGCCCCGAGGAATTACGGGACATTGCCAGGACCATCCTGGAAAACCTGGGCAAGGAGACCCCCTGGCACGTCACGCGCTTTTACCCTTACCTGGAGCTTGGACACCTCCCCCCTACCCCCATAGAAAAACTGGAAGAGGCCAGAGAGATAGGTATGACAGCGGGGCTGGAATTCGTCTACCTGGGCAACGTCCCCGACCACCCAGGAGAGCATACCTACTGCAATAAATGCGGTAAGGCGGTCATAGAGAGGATGGGCTACTACGTAAGCATCCATGGGCTGGAAGACAAGAACTGCAGGTTCTGCGGTAACACCCTCCCTATAGTGGGGGAAATCTTGTAGAAACTTTGTTACTGTCATTGTGATAGAAAACGTAGGGACAGACCTTTAGGTCTGTCCGTCTCGGACAGGGATAAAGCCCTGTCCCTACAGCTGAATTCTCTCTGGCCTTCATTGTAATTTATGGCGAAACCAAAGGTCATAGCCCTCCTGACCGATTTTGGCCTTGCGGACCCCTACGTTGGGGCGATGAAGGCAGTCATTGCAGGTATTAACCCAAAGGTTCAAATCATAGACATATCTCACCATGTCCCCCCTCAAGACGTACAGGAAGGGGCCTTTATCCTTTATTCCTCTTATAAGTACTTTCCGAAGGACACTATTTTTGTGGCAGTAGTAGACCCCGGGGTAGGGACCAGACGGAGGATAGTATGCGTGAGGACAGGAGGATATACCTTTCTTGCCCCTGACAATGGACTGTTGGGCCTTGTTATAAACAAAGTAAACGTAGGGGCACGTTGCAACGTGCCCCTACTAGCCGTTGAGGTCACTAATACCAGATATTTCCTCCCCGAGGTGAGCAGTACCTTCCACGGCAGGGACGTCTTTGCCCCAGTAGCGGCCCACCTCTCAAGGGGGTTAAACCCAGCCAAACTGGGCAAACGGATAGACGACCCCCATACCTTTTCTTTCCCAGACCCGATAGTCGTAGAAAAAGGCGTCCTGGAGGGAGAGATAATCCATATAGACCGCTTCGGCAATCTGATTACCAACGTTGAACACGTCTGGGCAGAGGTACTGGACTGGGGCCCCGTGTCTATTTCCGTAAAGGACAAGGAGATTTCTCGTATCAGCCTCACTTACCAGGAAGGACAATCGGGGGAATTACTGGCCCTGTTCGGCAGCTCAGGGTACCTGGAACTCTCTATCAATATGGGGAATGCCCGGGAGGTCTTAGGGTGCACAAGAGGGGATAAGGTGGTTGTACGCTACAAAGATAGGGCATATAATAGCGGTTAAAGTAGCTTGAGAGCTCTGAAAAAGTTGCACCATCGCTACCCGTCATTCTGAGCGAAGCGAAGAATCTGGTCCTTTAAGAGATTCTTCGGTCGCTCCCCCTTCGCTTCGCTCAGGGCTTCGGCTCACTCAGAATGACAGGACGTATCACTGAGACTTTTTCAGAGCCCTCATAGAATGGAAGAAGATTGCAGGGCTTAGAAATACCCTAATCCATGAATATTTTGGGATTGACTATGAGGTTTTATGGGGCATAGTTAAGAACAGAGTTCCACAATTGAAGGAACAAGTAGAGGTTATCTTAAAAGGACATGAAACGTAGTTGCCTAAAATAGGCATAGGAAATATTGGTCTGACATTATTGATAAAGCAGTAGATCATATTCTTGCTGATTGCAAAAGACCTAAATAGCCTGGAAGCCTGGGACAAGGCATACCTCTGGCACCCCTTCACCCAGATGTCCAGTTTCTTAAAAGAAAGCCCTCTCATAATAAAAGAGGCAAAGGGGGTCATACTTAAGGACGTCCACGGGAAGGAATACCTGGACGGCGTCTCCTCCCTCTGGTGCAACGTACACGGCCACAGGAAAAAGGAGATAGACAAGGCCATCAAGGCCCAGCTAGGACGAGTGGCCCATTCCACCCTGCTGGGTGCATCCAACATCCCCTCCATAATGCTGGCAAAGAGGCTTGTGGAGATAGCCCCGAAAGGTGTAGGGGCGTATTGCAATACGCCCCTACTAAAGGTGTTTTATTCTGACAACGGCTCAACGGCCATAGAGGCGGCCCTGAAGATGGCCTTCCAGTACTGGCACCAATCAGGGCGTCCTGAAAAGAAGAGATTTCTTGCCCTTCAATACGCCTATCACGGTGACACCCTGGGGGCCGTGGCCGTGGGGGGAATCCCGCAATTTCATGACATTTACCGACCGCTTACCCTTTCTTCCACCTCCATCTTCACCCCCGCCCTTCCCTCCCCCCTCAAGGGGGAGGGAAAAATAAGCCAAACGTCCGAACCTTCCGAGGAGGGGAAAATGGGTGAAACGCCCGCAGTTACCCCCTCTCCTGGTGGGAGGGGGAAGGCCCTGCACCACAAGGGTGCAGGGC
>JASEHG010000216.1 GCA_030018855.1 Candidatus Brocadiaceae bacterium | reverse complement strand
TATCCTATATCAAAGGTTAAGACAAGAAGCCCTGCGTTAGAATTCAGAAGATAACTTCTGTATTTTCAATTCCTTGCCTGGGGTCTGGAATTTTGTTAGTATCTCACCATGCAAAGAAGAGGCACCGTACAGGTATACACTGGAGAAGGTAAGGGGAAGACCACGGCCGCCCTGGGGCAGGCCCTGAGGGCAGTGGGACACGGCTGGAAGGTCATTGTAATCCAGTTCCTGAAGGCCCGCCAGGGGGTAGGGGAGATAGAGGCGGCCAAAGACATCCCCAACCTCCACGTCCTCCAGTTCGGCTCCGGCCATTTTGTCTGTAATAAACCCACCCAGGAAGACCATGCCCTGGCCCAGCAGGCCTGGCAGAAGGCAAGGGAAGCCACCCTCTCTGGAGAGTATGACATGATAATCCTTGATGAAATCAACGTGGCCATCCATTATACAATGCTAGACGTACTGGAGGTGTTAAAACTCATCAAGGAGAGACCCCCACACGTAGAACTCATCCTTACTGGACGTTACGCCCACCCGAGACTCCTGGAGGCGGCAGACCTGGTCAGCGAGATAAAGGCCGTGAAGCACCCCTACACCAGTGGTGTAAAGGCAAGAGAAGGGATTGAGTATTAGCTGTAGGGGCATCCGCCTTAGGCGGACAACGTGCCCCTACCTAGAGGACCCAGTACTTCCCCATTGACAGTGCGTGGGGCAGAGACTATTATTTTCTTTAAGTCATTGTAAGCCCCGCACTTCATTGGTACGGGGCACGGTAACGGTGGGTATAAAATATGTCTTTGTATGAGATTGTCTCCCTCACGGGCTTTCTAGTAGGAAGTGTCCTCCATGGGGTGCTCCTGGGCCTTATATACCAGCGCAAGAACAAGACGTCCAGCGAGAGGGCCTTCATGTTCCTGGTCTTTGCCGTGGCCATGTGGCACGCAGGCAACGCCATATCCGTCTTTAGCCTGGTGCTCTTTGGTAAGAACATCCCCTCCATAAGCTACGTGGCAGATGCCATTGCCTACGTAAGTATCGGCTTTATACCCAGCCTCCTCCTCTACACTTCTATCCTCTATATGGTTGAGAAGGGCTGGGATATGGGCAGGAGATTACAGTGGCTAACCACTTCCGCCATATTCCTGCCGGTATTGCCCTTCTCAATAGCCATCAGGACGATTATCTTCTCTAAGGAAGAGTACCTCTTCTCCAGTGTGGAGCCCTTCGTTAAGCCCTTTATAATGTGGCTGGTGGTAGGCCTGGGGGTTACAGCCATAATATGCCAGAGGGTTTCTCGTATGGCAGAAGAGGCTGAAGACCAGAAGTTCCACCGCTACATCTCCTGGGTACTGGTCTCTGTGGCAGGCTTTATAGCCTTTACCTTTCTCCTGAAGGACGTTACCTATTATTATATGGGCAACTACCTGGTCCTTGCCGCCATGCTCTCCAGTATCTTCCCCAGCATAATCTTTTCTTACTTCGTGTACCGTTTCAACTACATGGAGTTCGTCCTGAGGCGGAGCGTCTTTTATTCCTTCCTCACCCTGATACTAGTATGCCTCTACTACTTCGGCATCAAAGAATTCTCTGGTTACCTGGAGAGGCATTACGGGGCCAACGCCAGGGTCCTTGAGGCCACCTTTGTGATAGCCCTGGTGTACTGGTTCCCCACGCTAAAGGAGAAACTCCAGGACCTCATGAGGATGCTCCTCTTCAGGAAGGTAACTGACAGCGAATACCTCCTTAACGACCTCTCCCACACCATAGGAGAAGATTCCCTGGTGAACCTCTCCAGGCTCCTTGAATACGTAGTGGAGGCCATCAAGAACGCTACAGGAGTCAAGAAGGTAAGCCTGCTAATCTTTAAGGTCGCAGACTCACCCCTCTCAAAGGAAGAGCGGATCCAGGTCATCGGTGACGACTGCAAGAGGTCCCTCGCCCGCAGGCAACTCAGGAAGGTCTGCGAGTATTTCTCTACCGGAGAATTGGAGGCCCTTGACCGCCATGAGACCAAAGACCTGGCCATCATAAACGAGATGAAATCCCTGGACCTCCATTACATCTTCCCCATCTTTGAGGAGAGGGGACTCATGGGATTATTGTGCCTGGGCCGGCCAATCCAGGGCCTCTCCTTACCCTCGGATAACTCAGAACAACTCCTCCTTATCGCCAACCAGATAGCCTCCGCCCTGGGCAAGGCAAGGCTCATTGACGAAAAACTGCGCCTGGAGAGGACGATGATGGAGAGCGAAAAGCTGTTGAGCCTGGGCAGGCTCTCCGCCAGCGTGGCACACGAGGTCAAAAACCCCCTCAGTTCCATCAAATCCATAGTACAGGTACTCAAAGAGGAACTAAAGGAAGACCCACGTAGACAGGAGGCCCTCTCCATCATCGTGGACGAGATAGACAGGCTCACCAAGGTGGTGAATCAACTCCTCCAGTTTGCCAGGCCCGTGGGCTTTGGTCTAAACTCAGCCGGAGGTGATGGGGCCGCCCCCGTAGAAGGCCCAAAAAGGCCCAGCTACAAGCTCTCTGCGGTGGTAGAGGGGGTGCTCCTCGTCCTGGGACACGAGGCCAAGAAAAACGGGGTAACTATCTCCTCCCAGATACCGGAAGACCTCCCGAGGGTAAGGGCCGCCGACGGCGCCCTCCAGGAGGTCTTTTTCAACCTCATACATAACGCCCTGCAAGCCATGCCAAAAGGGGGCTCTCTATCCCTCCTTGCCAGACCTGGAAAGAATCAAAGTATTGAGGTAACTATCGCCGATACCGGACCCGGCATACCAAAGGACCTTATGGATAAGGTCTTTGAACCCTTTTATACTACCAAGCAATCAGGTACGGGGCTGGGCCTACCCATCGTGAAAAAGAGACTGGAAGAGATGGAGGGGAGAATAGACCTCAAGACAGGCCCTACGGGCACACGTTTTGTACTGCACCTTATGGCAGAGAAATCTACCCCTGACAGACTGACGCCGTATCAACAAGGTGCTGGACGGCAGGCGACAGCCCCGCCAGACGTATAGTATGAGACTTCTGAAAAACCCTACTCACATGTCATTCCTTCTCCGCCTCAGACGGATCTGGACGGCGTCTGCGGGAGCGAAGTCTGTAGGGGCACGTTGCAACGTGCCCCTACTACAATTCCTTTGCCCCTAGCACTGCGGCCAGCAGTGC
>JASEHG010000215.1 GCA_030018855.1 Candidatus Brocadiaceae bacterium | reverse complement strand
GGCTGTGAGTTTTTGCGTGGTAATGGTGACCTTATACAACGAACCCTTTGGACAGGGGCTATATCTGACCTTATTCAGTTTTATTATTGCCGCACTGGTAATCTTGAGGCACAAGGAGAACATCAGTCGCCTCCTGGCAGGGACTGAGAGGAAGATAGGGCGGTAGGGGCAATCCGCCTAAGGCGGACGGTTGCCCAAAACGATGGGCAGGTGCAAGTTGAAAATCCGCCGTGTTTTGGGCGGGACCTGCCCCTACTAGAATACTATCCCCGCATATCCCACAAAATTGACAGGTTCACCCGTTGGCTCTACGTCGTAACTGGTAGTATAGTGGAGAAGTTCCCCACTACTAATACCCAGGGCCCTGGCATAGGCCACAGTTGCCGACAGGGCGCCAGGCCCACAGGAGTTCAGGTTCTTGGTGGCCTCTGGGACTATCCCCTCGGCATTCATCGTCAGGCAGAGGTCTATGATACGCTTGTCATTAACCTCCTTCACCCAGGCCAGTGCCTTCTTTCCCGTACCCATGTCCTGGGTGCCGTAGTTCAGGCCATAATGGGTGAGGTCACTGGTGCCTATTACCATCACCTCTTCATTTTTTAACAGCTCGGCAAGTTTACTCCCCAGGAGGGGGGCCTCCTTAGTGGGCGGAACCATGATTGGGACTATATCTGCCTCTGGGAAGAGGTGCTGGATAAAGGGCACCTGCACCTCTATGGAATGCTCCATGAGATGGCACTCCAGCCTTTCTGTGAGGAGGCTAGGACATCCTTTAAGGAGGTGGCTTGCCAGGGCAGAGTTTATCTCTATCTCTCCCAGGGGCGTCTCCCACGAGCCCTCGGGCATGATGGCAGGTTTGTCAACGCCTGATACGTGGACAGAGCCAAGGAGGACAAAGGTCTCAGGTTGAGAGAGTCGGTTTATATTGCAATAAACTGTGGCCGCCGTATACCCTGAATACACCCAGCCTGCATGGGGCACTATGCCGGCCACTATCTTCTCCCTCCGGGCAAGGATTGCGGAGGCCTTCTGCAGATACCTCTCCAGGGCCGACCCGCAGACCCCGGCAGTGGCAGGATAGAAACCAATAGCAATAGGACTCCTGATGGTCAATCTCTAACCCCTCCTTTCATCGTAAGTCTAGCAAGTAAAAAGTAGATTTGTCAAAGATAATCTCTTTGGGAGTTGTATTGTATATAGACATAGGCACCCCATGTCCATACACTCTACACCTTTAGCGGTTTTCTCCCTTTAAATTTCCGAGGTTTCTGGTATCATAACGCCTATAAGATGGAGGATTAAATGTTAAGTTTAGACGGTATCACCATTACCTGGCTGGGCCACGATACGACGAAGATTAAGGGGGATAAGGTAATCTACATAGACCCCTTTCAACTAAAGGGTGGGGAGGCTGCGGACATAGTCCTCATCACCCATGAGCACTACGACCATTGCTCCCCGGAAGACGTAGCCAGGATAAGGAAGAAAGATACCGTAGTGATTGGCACCGCAGACGTAACGGCCAAGTATAAGGGTGAGACAAAGACCATTAAAGCGGGGGATTCTGTTGCCGTCCATGGGATTACCATACAGACCGTCCTTGCCTACAATACCAACAAGAAATTCCACCCCAGGGCCAGTGGCTGGGTGGGGTACGTTGTAAACATGAACGGGAAGAGGGTCTATCATGCTGGGGACACGGACCGCATACCAGAGATGGAGTCCCTGAAGGACATAGACGTGGCCCTGGTGCCAGTCAGCGGGACCTACGTTATGACGGCGGAGGAGGCGGCCGAGGCCGTGAACAGGATGAAGCCAAAGGTGGCCGTACCCATACATTATGGCTCCATCGTAGGTACTAAGGCGGATGCCGAGCGATTCAAGAATCTGGTAAAGGCGCCGACCAGGGTGGAGATACTTTAAGGACGCTACCTAATGTTAAGTGGTTATGAATGGGCATAACTACAAGTTTTATTTGCAATGAGATTAAGAATCAAAGTTATGAAATCTCACTACATGCAGATGATGAGCGTATTGCTGATGGGCTAACTATCTCTCAATTAGAGTCGGTGTTATTGAATTGTCAAATCTTAGAACAATACACGGATGACCCACGGGGAGAAAGTTGCTTGGTATTAGGTTTTACAACTGGAGGAACTCCTGTTCATGTAGTCTGTGGCAGGAATCCTTCAGGACATCTTATTCTTGTTACAGTCTATATTCCAATTATGCCCAAGTGGCGTGACCCCCGTACCAGGAATCGGTAGAAAGAGATAGACTATGGTAGAAAAATATAGCGATTGTCTATTTTGTGGTGGTACAGTAGAGGAGCAACTAATTCACCGAGAATTTAGGTGGCAGGGGCAACTGTTTATCTTTGAGGACGTCCCTATCGGCGTTTGTTCACAGTGTGGTGAAAAAGTGATAAAGCCGAAAGTGGCAAAGGCCCTGGATAGGATAGTCCAGGCAAAGAAAAAACCCAAAAAGACCATAAAAGTTCCTGTGTATTCGTACGAGCCAAACGGTGATTAAGGAATGGGTTTGCTGGTACAGGTAGCAATAAAGGTGGAAATACTATGACAAAGGCAGTAGCCCTGCTCTCAGGCGGTCTGGACAGTACACTGGCCGTACACCTGATGAAGTCCCTGGGCGTAGAGATGGTGGCCCTGAACTTCACTACCGTATTCTGCTGTTGTAACCGCGGGGGGAGTTGCAAGTCCGAGGCCAAAAAGGTCTCGGAGGCCCTGGGTATACCAGTAAAGATGCTGAACATCACGGACAGCTTCCTGAAGCTGGTAAAGAGGCCCAAGTACGGTTACGGAAAGAACATGAACCCGTGCATAGATTGCCGCATTAATATGTTCAGGATGGCAGGGGAGTTCATGCGCCAGACAGGGGCTGACTTTATAGTCACGGGAGAGGTGCTGGGTCAGCGTCCCATGAGTCAGCGACGTGAGGCCATGAGGGTTATAGAGAGAGAGGCCGGACTGGAGGGCCTGATACTGAGACCCCTCTGCGCCAGACACATGCCCCCCACCCTCCCTGAGAAATTAGGGCTTGTAGATAGACAAAAACTCCTGGACTTCAAGGGCCGTGGGAGAAAGGGACAGATACAACTGGCAGACGTATTTGAGCTAAAGGACTATCCGTGCCCCGCCGGGGGCTGTCTCCTGACAGACCCAATGT
>JASEHG010000214.1 GCA_030018855.1 Candidatus Brocadiaceae bacterium | reverse complement strand
TTTTCCATGGGTGCCCCATCTAGTGTGAAATATAAATGGATTACCGTTTAAAGGAAAGGGACATTTTCCAATTTTTTCTTCTAAGAGATTTATCCTGCCGACACTTTTTACGCAAAAAATTTCATTTTTATCTGCATTAAACCAAGAACCTCCTGCCGAATCATACCCCCTATACTCGAGTCTCTTTAAAGCATTTAATCCTATCCTTACATCATTTTTTTTACCGATATAACCAACGATAGCAGGAGGTGGTAGGGTTGGTAGGAGTTGGCCCATTACTCTAGTTAGGCCTATCTATCTAGAAAGGAGGGAGGCCATGAGGCTTGTAAGCCTTGTATTAATTGCCTGTTTTGTGTTTTTCCTGGGGGCTGTACGTGTAAATTGGGTGGGGGCAGAGGAGCTCTCTAAGGAAGAAGTAGCCGCACTGAAGGACCTCCTCAAGACTAAGCCCGGTGCCGAGCTCAGCGCTGAGGATGTCGGCGCATTAAAGGAACTCCTGAAGGCCCGTGAGATACCCCCAATGCCTGCTAAGGCGCCGGCCGCACAACTCAATGACGATGAAATCACGGGAATCAGGGACTTCTTCAACGTCTTTAAGGGGATAAAGTTCAGTGGTTTTGTAGAAAACTTTTACATGTATAACTCCGTTAACCCTAGGACCCGAAGAGGCTCTACACCTACCTATCCCAGGCCTAACTTCTTAGAGATAAGGGGCTTTGATAGGGAGGATGACTCCTTCACCCTCAACAACATAGAACTCCACCTCTACAAGGAGCCCACAGAGGACTCCCCGATAGGTTTCAGGATAACCACCCTTTACGGGGAGCAGGCCCAACGCCTTACCTTTGTACCTACGGATGGCAGGGTGGACGGCGGGAACAACAACAATTTCACTGTGGGTGAGGGTTACACCTGGTGGAGGATACCCCTTGGCAAGGGTGTAGACTTCAAGTTTGGAAAGTTTGCCACCTGGATTGGGGCAGAGGTCTGGGAGTCCCCCTGGAACCCCAACTTCTCCCGCTCACTCCTCTACCAGAACGCCATACCCTTCACCAACACCGGGCTTAGCCTCGGCTATCCCGTCCTGGATAACCTGTACTTTACCTTCTTCCTTGTAAACGGCTGGGACACCTTCATTGATAACAACAGGAGCAAGACCTTCGGTACCCAGACAAAGTACACCATCCCCAATATGCCCATCATGCACAATGCCTTCGTGATGTTGAATACCAGCCACGGTCCAGAGCAGACCACGGGAAAGGGCATAGATGGGGGCAGCGAGGCAAACTGGAGGCACTTCTTTGACTTTATCCTCCAGTTTGACCCAACACCCTGGCTGAGGTCCAATACCAACGTGGACTACGGTACTGAGCAATTTGAGAGAGGTCGAGCTGGAGGCTTCGGCCTGACCACTGCCATCGGTGACAATAAGCGTAACCGTAAGTGGTGGGGTGTGGCCCAGGTTTTCCAGTTCTTCCCCCAGAATCGGATAAACTTCGCCGTGAGGGGGGAGTATTTCTGGGATAAGGACGCCGCCAGGAATGTTGTTCTTGCGCCTCTATCCAAGCCTACTGCTAAAACGGGTGGTGTATCCATTGCAGAGATCACTGGCACCCTTAACATCAAGATAAGGGACAAGCTGATGATAAGGCCAGAGATAAGGCATGACTGGATTACCGGCGCCGCCGGGCGGGTGAGTTCCGATCAGTTTGATAACCACGACAGCAACACGTCCTTTTCTGCGGCCGCTACCTATGAGTTCTAGAGGGTATTCGCTATAAGCGGTAGGGGCACGTTGCAACGTGCCCCTACATGTGATTGTGAAGAACCTCCCCCTTGCCTACCCTTTATCCGTCCCAGGCAGAGAATGGCCTGGGTGGGACAAAGGGATGGGGGAGAAGAAATGTAGGGGCGGGTTTTAAACCCGCCCGTACAGGGGCAGGAGTTGCCCCTGTCCGAACGCTGGCCCTTTTGGACACTGGGATACGATGGGTCTGAACAGTTTAAATCTCCTGCTTGGTGTTACGCCTGACCACAGACTCCATCTTTGTTTCGTGATAGCATTTTTCATCAACGGCCTATTATCTTCCCCCGTGTTTTCTCAGACCTACGTGATTAATGGTACCTTAAAAAACCCTGTAGCAAGCCGAAGCCCTGGGGCGAGCGTAGCGAATCCTATCCCGTCCGAGGCGGAGGAAGGCTTTCCACGCAGGCTGAAGCCTGCGGCTACATCTGACTCAGATAGAACTGGGGCTCTGCCCCCAGTTAGAGAGGGCGAATCTGGTCCTGAATCCACCTCAGGCGGAGAAGGGGCCAGCAAAGTGGGAGCAAATCTAAAGGGACAGGGGACAGCCATTAAAGACAGTGTTATACGCAAGGAATCCCTGGCCATTAAAGACAGGCGGGTCTACATCCAATTATTAATTGACCAGGGCTCCAGGAAGATTTCAGAACGTGAAAGATATAAAAATCTCTTGTTTTTACTGCCTGAGGAAGTAGTTTACGACGACGTAAGTAACCGTATCTTTTGTTATAAAGGCAACACTGAGATAGAGATAGGAAGGAGGAAGAGTTTCCTGGGTTTTATGCCCTACATTGCCCTGGCCGATGGTGTAAGGATATTAAGTTCCCCCACCGATGCAAAGCTGTTGGTCTCACTAAATAAGGACAATCAATGGATTCCGGACACGATAATACATTCTGAAGCAGGTATGGAAGAAACCCTGGGCAAGAAATGTGGACAGTGCCACGTACTGGAATACATATTTGCCCATAAAAACTGGTCTGAGGAAGACGTACTACATGCATTCAACCGTATGCAGATGGAAAAAGAAGAGAGCTTCACGGAGGATGAACAGAGGATAATTAATTTATTCAAGGAATACCAGAGGGGTACAGTTGATAAAGAAAAACTCACCGAGTTCAAGACACTGAGGCAGATTGGGAGGAAGGACGTAATAGACGTTACAGAAGGCGTATACATGAACAACTGCGTACCCTGCCACAGCCCATCAAAGATGACGGATATTATGTCGCTGTACTCCAAACAGAGGTGTAAGAGCATCATTGATAGAATGAAGGAAAAGGAGCCGGCTCTCTTCCTTCGGACAGACACGGATAGACTGGCCAGCTTCTTGTGGGAGACAAGGCTCAGGCCGTCTAAGAACTGAGATTCCCAAAGGGAGGGGTGATTACAAATAGGATAAACTTAGATTCGTAGAGTTGTTGTCCCGTCTAGTGAAAAACAGCCTGCTTAAAAG
>JASEHG010000213.1 GCA_030018855.1 Candidatus Brocadiaceae bacterium | reverse complement strand
CGTAAAGTTTTTGGAAAGTATGGATAAACCTGCCTTCCTGAACGACCCCAAGACACAATCCTCAACCCTCCACCAACTCCTGATTCTGGGGGAGGCTGTTAAGCGGTTATCGGCAGATTTTCGTGGGCGCCATCCAGAAATTCCATGGAAGATGATGGCCGGTATGCGAGACACCCTCATTCACGCTTACGATGATGTAGACCTTGAAGAAGTCTGGAAGACAATCACAATAGACCTTCCCAAAATTATTTCTCTAATTGAACCCCTCGTCCCACGCAAGAAAAAACCGTGAAGCAGACCATAGACCACCTCATCATCAATTCCCCATACGAAGAGCCAGGGCATTGTCCTTGAGGAGGCAGAGTCATAATTTGCTTAACTGCTGATACGCATACGGATACACTAGAAAATTCTTGCTTTGGTATGCTAGTCAGTTGTAAACTTACACGGTTTAAAAATACAGTCCTTTAGAAGAAGGAGAACCCATGCTCGGGTCCGTGAAAATAGTGGTCTTTGTGTTAACCGGCCTCTTTGTCATATTCTTCTCGTTAATCTTTTTTACGAGGCTTGGGCAGAGCAAGGGCTACAATTTCTTTATTGCTGAGCTTGCATTGTTCAACGGGGTCTTATGTGCGACACTGGCAGACACAAGCGTGAGAGTCCTTACGCTTCCATTTATGCTCCCCTTTATTGGTGGTCTGGCATATTGTGTATTTGCCTCCGTCTTGTTTGGGAAAGCAGCCTTTTCTCAGCCTAATCAAAAAAAGTATAAGGGCGAGACCCCCTATAATCCTAATGTGTGACTTAAAATTTTGTAGTATGTAGGGGCAATTCCCCCCTGAGGCGTCCTCCTGAGGCGGACTTTCAGGATTTTCAACGTGAATTGCCCCTGCACCACGTGGCAGAAGTCCCATGCTGGCTGAGCTTTTCAAACCCATCAGACTTGGTACCATGGAGGTACCCAACCGCTTCGTACGCTCTGCGACCAATGAATGCCTCACGGAGGAAGGGGATTACGTAACAGATAGATTGGCAGACCTCTATGAGGCCCTGGCGAGGGGCGGTGTGGGGCTTATAATAACGGGTTATGCCTACGTGCGGGCGGACGGAAAGAGCAGTACCTACCAGGCGGCCATATATGACGATAAATTTATTCCAGCCTACAAGAGGATAACGGAGAGGCTAAGGCCCTACCCCACTAGGATAGTCCTCCAGATAGCCCATGGTGGACGGCAGTCAATCCCTTCTGCGTGTAATGGCAGTCCCATAGCCCCGTCCCCTGTCCCCTATCCTGTAACAAAGCTTACCCCAAGGGAGATGACGGAAGGTGAAATCTGGGAGATTATCCGCTCCTTTGCCCAGGCGGCCAGGAGGGCCAGGGAGGCAGGCTTCCACGGGGTGCAACTCCACTCCGCCCATGGCTACCTCCTCAGCCAGTTCATATCCCCGTTTACTAACAGACGGCAGGATAAATGGGGTGGGAGTGTAGAAAACCGTGCGAGGATACTCCTGGAGGTGCTGGAGGCGTGCCGCAAGGAGGTAGGGAGGGGGTTCCCCATCTTAATAAAGCTCAATTCAGATGATTGCCTGGAGGGGGGGTTAAGGGTGGAGGAGGCCGTCAAAATAGCCTCCTTATTAGAAGGGGCTGGGATTGACGGCATAGAGGTAAGCGGCGGGATGGGTGACTCCTCCCCCAGTACCTGCCGCCCGGACATCAAATCCCCGAAGGAGGAGGCCTATTTCTCAGCCAATGCCCGAAAGATAAGACTTGCCCTGAGCCGAAGCCCTGAGCATGGCGGAGGGTCTGCCGAAGGGGAGGCACTCTCCGTGCCTGTAATCTGCGTAGGGGGCATCAGGTCAAGGGAGGTCATGGAGTCAATTATTAGCACAAAGAAGGCCGATATGGTTTCTATGAGCCGCCCCTTCATCCGTGAACCCGACCTTATAGAAAAACTCAGAAAGGGATTAAAGGACAAATCAGATTGTATCTCCTGCAATCAGTGCTGGCATCCCCAAGGCATCCGCTGTGCCCAACTGGTGAAAGACAGAGATTAGGGTCTCTGATTTGTGTATTTGCAAGGATACACCTATTTGATAGAATTGAGCCAGTCAATTGGACTGTAGACCATAGACACTAGACCTTAGACTTTTAGTCTATAGTCTATAGTCCATAGTCTGAGGTCTAATGAAAAAGCGTCTCTTTAGCGGAATCCAGCCCACCGGCGAGGTCCATATAGGCAACTATCTGGGGGCAATAAAGAATTGGGCAAGCCTACTTGACTCCTACGAGTGCATCTTCTCCATAGTAGACTATCACGCCATCACCATCCCCCAAGACCCAAAGGCCATGCCCCAACAGATACTCCACGTGGCCACGGTGAACATTGCGGCGGGTCTTGACCCCAGGCGTTCTATCATCTTCCTGCAGTCCCAGGTACCCGAACACACGGAACTGGCCTGGATATTCCACACCCTTACCCCCCTGGGTCATCTGGAAAGGATGACCCAGTTCAAGGACAAGGCCCGTCAACACAGGGAAAACATCAATGCAGGTCTCTTCAGTTACCCTATCCTGCAGGCCGCTGATATACTGCTCTACAAGGCGGAGGTCGTCCCGGTAGGGGAGGACCAAGTACAGCACATAGAACTCGCCAGGGAGATAACCAGGAAATTTAACGCCCGCTACGGCAACCTCTTTCCCGAACCCCAGGAACTCCTCTCCACGGCCCCCAGGATTATGGGGCTGGACGGTAAGACCAAGATGAGTAAGAGCCTGAACAATTACATATCCCTTACCGAGTCCCCGGAGGACATCTGGAAGAAGCTCTCCGTGGCCGTAACCGATGAGAACCGCAAGAAGCGGAGCGACCCTGGAGACCCCGATAAATGTAACGTCTACCATTTGCACAAGCACTTTTCCAGCCCTGAGGAGATAGATTGGTCGGCCAAGGGGTGCAGGACGGCGGGGATTGGGTGCCTGGAGTGCAAGAAATGCCTGTCAGACAATATTG
Organism: Candidatus Brocadiaceae bacterium; assembly: GCA_030018855.1. Classification (GTDB taxonomy): domain Bacteria; phylum Planctomycetota; class Brocadiia; order Brocadiales; family Bathyanammoxibiaceae; genus 2-12-FULL-52-36. The sequence goes on along the minus strand of JASEHG010000213.1, from coordinate 290 downwards.
TAAGAGAACTCAAGCCCATCAGGGAGAAGGCATTGGCCCTCTTTGAAGACCCAGCTTACGTGGTAGAGGTCCTCAAGGTGGGGGCTGAACGCTGTCAGGAGATGGCCAGAGAGACCATGCGGGAGGTGAAGGAGGCCATTGGCCTCCAACTGAGACTCCAACCTCTTAAATATCGAGATGAGCGATAGTGGGTAGGACCGGGATTAAAGAGTATGGAAGCTATTTCTTTTCAACGGACGCTGTTTCCCCTCTGTAGTAGAGGAAAAACACCAATACCCATGAGACATTCG
>JASEHG010000212.1 GCA_030018855.1 Candidatus Brocadiaceae bacterium | reverse complement strand
ACTGCATCTGCCTTTATATTTATTATTAGGTGCATCAATCTTTGCGGATGTAATAGAAGGAGAAGGTGTTATGAAGCTCGTACTCAAGCGAATAGAAGGAATAGGCCTTAGAGTGGCATTGTTCCTACTGCTCTTTTCTGGCCTATTGATGCTACCGGGAAGGAACATAGTGGTGGCTGGTCTTGAGTGCTGTGGTGTCCCCGAGGTGTATGCGGAGGATGCCTCTGCCGAGTCCCCTGCGTTTATAGAGGCAGTGCCTACAGGTTTATCTGCTGGAGTTGGGGAGGTCCAGACTGTTTATGTAACCGTCCTGGACAAAGACAAGAAACCCGTACCAAACGTCCTGGTTACGGCCTCAAGCGATACCCCTAATCGTGCCTCTGTAGAGCCTGGGGAGGTCAAGACAGACGAGAACGGCAAGGCCGTATTTACCGTGAAGGGAGTGGCCTACTTCTCAGGGAGCAGGGCCATTATCACCTTTAAGGCCGGAGATGCGGTGGGGACAGTAGAGACAGCCCAGCAATACCTCTGAATCCTGGTAGTGGTAGTCAAGGGGTTGTGGGTTAAGGGCGGTCAAAAGTGGTCTTAAGGCAGGCCCTAACACATAACCCTTTTACTTTTACGTGCTTAAAGCGAAGGTGGCCTTATTGCAGGATACTGCATTAAGGGGTTTTGTTATTGCAGGATAATGGCAAATCATGCAATAACAATGGTTGTTATTGCAGGATAACAATAAATCCTTTAATAGGACGATTGGTTATTAAAGGATACTGCAATAAGGGGTTTTATTATTAAAGGATAACGGCAAATCCTTTAATAATATAGTTGTTTATTTTAGCATCAGTGGATATGATACAGAAAAGTTTTTTAGTGGAGGTTCCTACAATTGAATCCTAAAGATTTTAAAAATTCATCCGTGGGGAAATGCATTAAGACCCCGCAAGGATACTGGGCATTTGTGCCCAATCCACTACCACCCCGAATCAATTATGATGGAGGCCTTGTCTCTCTCCTTTCAGAAGCAGATAGGTTTTTAGGGGAATTGTCAGGGACGGGGAGATTGCTACCTAACCCATATCTCCTAGTTGCACCGTATATCAGGCGTGAGGCGGTATTAAGTTCTCGCATTGAAGGGACACAGGCCTCTCTTAGCGATTTATTTTTGTTTGAGGCCGCACGGCAAGAAGAGCCAAAAACACCCGATGTCCTGGAGGTATGGAATTATGTCCAGGCAATGGAATGTGGGATTAAACGCCTGAAAGACTTACCTATTTCTATCAGGTTAGTCTGCGAGATTCACAAGGTCTTGATGGAGGGGGTTCGTGGCGAAAACAGGACTCCTGGAGAAATGCGCCGCAGTCAGAACTGGATAGGTAGGCCAGGCTGTTCACCAAGCGAAGCCACTTATGTGCCACCGCCAGTAGAAGAAATGAAAAAGGCACTCAATGACTGGGAGAAATACCTTCACTCAAAATCTGATGTGCCTCCTCTAATCCAGTGCGCCCTTATGCACTATCAGTTTGAGGCAATCCACCCATTTCTTGACGGTAACGGCCGTATTGGGAGACTTCTCATTACTTTCTTTCTCTGCGAAAGGGGATACCTAACTCAGCCTCTCCTTTATCTCTCGGCCTTTTTTGAGAAACATAGGGAAGAATATTACTCAAGACTCCTTGCCGTCAGCCAAAAGGGAGATTGGCAGGGCTGGATTACGTTCTTTTTGCGTGGCATTGCTACCCAGGCAGAGGACGCCGTTACAGACGCCAAGAAGATACTGAAACTCCATGCTGAATATCAAAGATTGCTTGAGGGTACCAAGAAGGTGCCTGAATCTGCACATAGGCTAGTTGATGAAATCTTCTTAAATCCCATGATTTCCATCTCTGGGTTAAGCCATAAGTGGAATATATCATTTCCTTCAGTAAAAACAGGGGTGTTAAGACTCCTTGAAATTGGTATCCTCATAGAAGTGCCTGGAAGGAAGAGGAATAAGCTCTTTATCGCCCCCAAACTGATGGAACTATTAACGGCTACAAAAAAGGAAGCCCGTTAAGAAATCTATCCCCCATTCATTGATGTTAGTGGTTATCAAACAACCTGGACACCTCTTCCAGGCCAGCCAGGACGGCGTCGGCCTCTTTGAGGTATGCCGCCGGTAGTGAGGTAGTTATGGCCAGACACCTGAGGCCGGCCCCCTTGGCCGAGGCTATCCCAGCCGGGGCGTTCTCTATCACCAGGCATTCTTCCTTTCTCAGGCCAAGCAGTTCTACTGCCTTGAGATAAGGGTCTGGGGCAGGCTTCTTCCTCTCCACGGATTCGGCGGTGATTACCACGTCAAAGTCCGCCTCAGGCGGATTAAGTCCCTCCTTAAGTATCCTACTGACCACCTCCCCCCGTGTGCCCGTCACCAGGGCGAGTCTGAACCCCCTTGCCTTGAGTTTCCGGATGAGTTCCAGACTCCCAGGGACGAACCTTACCTGGAAGATTTTATTGAGTATGCGGTTCTTAGACTCGTTCACCTGCCTCTCCACCTCCGGGGTAAGGGGCACTCCTTTTCCCCTGGAGATCTCCTGTACGGTCTCCAGCCCATCCATCCCCTCCCTCCTGTAGACGTCAATGTCTGACACCTCTATCCCCACGGCAGAAAAGGCCTCCTTCCAGGCCCTGAGGTGGAAGGGCATACCGTCCACCACCACACCGTCCATGTCCAGTAGCACGGCCTTGGGATTCTTGGGTATTTTGTCTATAGGCATGGTCTTCCATTCCTTAGCATGGCTCTTAATAAATTTTAATGAAAAAATGTAAGGGGGCAAAGCCCCCTTATCTTCATTCTTTTCGAATCCCCGCATGTTGGGACAAATAATCCCTACCAGATGCTTCGCTTCGCTCAGCATGACAGCCTTAAACTAAAACCCTCCAAAGCGGGTATAAACCCTGAACTCCCCCCTGGCAATCTTTTGCTCAATCTTTCGCCTCAGCCAGGCCTTTAAGGCCCTGCGGGCCTGGGGAAAGAGGAGCGTAATCCCCAGGCAGTCAGTTAGCAGGCCGGGGGTGATGAGGAGTGCCCCTGCCAGTAGCAGGAGTACCCCGTCAAAGAGGGTTTCTGCGGGCAGGATTCCCTGCTCCATCTCGTAGAGGAGGCGGCGGAGGATTGCAAGCCCCTGCCTCTTGGCCAGGACAGCGCCCAGAAACCCCGTGCCGAAGACCACCCCTAGCGTGGGCCAGAGTCCTATGGCCTGCCCCAGCCTGAGCAATAGATAAAACTCAATCAGGGGTACGGCAGTAAAGAAGAGGAAGAGTTTGAGGAACATGGAATTCTATGGTTTATATATTGAGTCCTAATTCTTTTGTCCTTACTTCCGGGCCTCCTGGTTTCCATCTATACCATAAGAACCCCGCCACCGAGGCCCCTACGGTGTCAAAGACCCA
>JASEHG010000211.1 GCA_030018855.1 Candidatus Brocadiaceae bacterium | reverse complement strand
CTCCCAGCCTCCGGTTTGCGGGGTCAAATATGCTGGAGAAGGCCAGCTTAATCGGGCTTTTGGCACGCAGGTCGCACTTTAAATCTATCAGCGTTGTTGGCATTTTCTACACACCCCTTTGTCCCCTCTTTTTAGAGGGGAAACACGCAGGCTAAAGCCTGCGGCTACATCAGGGGACGTACTCATAGACCATCCCTGGTGTCCCGTTCAAGTCCTCAGCCTCTATCTCTGTCTGGACGTTCTCCTCGTAGGCCCAGGGCTGGGGTGGCCTAACCTCCACCTCGTACCTGGATTTCTTCCCCGAATATTGAAAGTAGGGACTGGTCTTGTCATAGATATTTACGCCCCATGAGTCCGTTACTTTGACTTTTACTGTATCTATGTTTACTCCTGGTCCGTCGCTCTTGACGATGAATTTTATGGGATTGCTCTTTGGAACATTAGTCTGTCCATTTTTGGGGTTGGGATATCGGAGGATATAAGGCCCTGGGATTGCACCTCTCCCCAGAATGGCAAAATAATCACCCTGTGGCATTAAATCCAACAGGAGACTTACTACACTTTCCCAGCCTTTGAAGTACGTGCTTTGGGGCAACAGAGACGCCTGGAGACTACTCACAGAAGTCCACACACGACTATATACGCCTTGCAATAATGGGCTAAGAGATACGTTTGCTATATAAGTAAAAATTTGTGGGAAGCCATAAACACTCTGTAACGTAAGAACTAAAGAAAGTGCTGTTGCATAGGTATAGGTTGGTGGAGGTGGGGAGGCTAAATAGCCCATGATAAAAAAGTCTTGGTTGGTATCAGCTATCTTGCCCTGGAAAATCTTGTTTGAGTCTAACCCCACTACACCCCAGACGTGCACTTCTCTTCGGTAAAAATCGTCTGTACTTCCATTCTTTCTAAGGGCATAATCATAGACACCGTTAATATTATATACTTCCACCAATACCCCCGTGGCCTCAGAGGCATCAGTGTCTCCGCTCCTATCAATATTTACATAAGCCCCAGTTGAAGAAAGACTGACATCTACTCCGTTTGTCTTTGGTGTCCCGAGGGTTAAATAGCCCACCAAATAGATATTACCCTGTACACCAGAGTTGCGGTAAGCCTGAAAAACCCTATTGGCATCTAACCCCACCAAAGCAAATCCATGGGTGCGTGTATATTGGGATTTTCTATCATCGGTACTCCCTTTGGGGCGTAGCCCATCTCCATAGTATAATTCCACTATTGCAAATTTAGCCCCAGAGGGAATCAGGGCAGAACAGTCTACATCTATCCAGGTGTCATAAGTCCCAGGGGTCTTATCATGGGCATTCGTAAAGAATCCCCCGTCGGATGTAAAATACCCCAGTAGTTTAAATTGAAGGGCTACATTCCCAGTATATCCCTGGAACACCCTATTACTATCTACCCCAATGTATCCCCAAGTTTGGCTTAGGGCGAATGTCTGAAAAGTTCTTGCGTCTGTACTTCCTGGCTTTCTGATACCCCAAGCATAGCTAGTAGTACCCGTATTAATAACCTGGAGGATTACCCCAGTCGTACCAGTCGGACAATAGGCAGAGACATCAATGTCTACCCATATCCCAGCAGCACCGGGAGTAATATCTGTGGCGTTGGTAAAGAGGGTTGCCATTTCTTTATGCGATTGTTATCTTTGGTGTAACTTTTACCTGCGAGCCAGCTGAGACGTTATATGGGCCATCTGTGAAATGCTCCACCGCTACAAGTTTGCCAGTCCCGTCAGAGCTGGTTGCGATAAAACAACCATAGACATTCCCCCAGTTCCCGCCGGAAGCAGTGAAGGTTTTTTGTAAATTGGCAAATAACCCCTGCGGACTCTCCGTCCAATCTGCTGGGGCAAGGGCTATCCTGGCATAGCCGTTGCCTACAGGCTCGGTGAGGTTGGCCAGGACAGCAGTCTCGGCTGGCTCAGCTGTGTTTGTGTAGAGACCCAGGTAGAGGTTAGTATTCTGGGTCTGGTTTTTAAGATAGAGGTTACCTACGTTAGTCTCACCCTCATCAACCCACTTAGCCATCATCAAGGCCCCCAGCCCTAAAAGGCTGATTAGAAAAAATAGCTCCATCTTGTTCTCCTTTCTTACGAAGACCGCTTCATAGCTTCCCAAAGACCTAGAAACTGTGCATCCTCAAAAATAGAGGAGAAGTCTATAAGCCATTTACAGCTAAACACCTTGCCCCAAAACCACAGGGTCAGGGCGGTTAGGCCGTATACAAGGTAAAAGACAGGATTAACAGGCCTATAAGTCTCTTTCATATCTTCTTCGTCTACCCTTAACCCGTCGCTCTTGACGTTGAACTCCCTGCCCCTACATTTGGAGTCTGTTCAAATGTCATCGTGTCAGGATTCAGTCTCCATTTCCCATTCAGTTCATAGCCTTCCGTAATTTTGTTGACCAGCCCTTCCCTCTCCGCCCTGTAACCTGCCGTCTCTATCTGCAACGCCCTGGCCCTCTCGTTCAGGAGGGCAAGCTGGAGGTTGATATTACTTATTAAGAGGTTCAGCCTTTCCAACCTCAATCTGTCTAGCTCTTTGAGTTTGAGCGGGGTAGCCACCCCCTTTTCCCCTATTCCAGCCTCAGACTTCTTCATCTTTTCCACTTCCATAAAGACCTCCTTTTCGCCAATCTCTCCCGTCTAAGGTTTGTTCAATTCGCCTGAGATATATTGGTCAAAGGCGGCTGTTAACGCCTTCTGTGTAGACGGTAGTATCAGGGCGTCAAGCTTTTCTTTCGGAACATACATCCCTTCACTGGGCCCTACCTGGACAAACTTCCCTGATGCATCCTCGTATCCCCTGTCAAAACTCACGAGGAATTTAATTATCTCCCCCGTCTTCGGGTCAGTCTCGCCCTCAAACCGCCTGGCCAAAATAATATTGAGCGTCTTCGGGTTTGTGGCTAATAGTGTACCCATCCATTTCCTCCTTTATGGTTCAGTTGCTAATACCTGCACTGCTCCTGTTGAAAATATGGCACATAATTGGGTCTTCCCTGCCCCATTATCCCTCACAAATAACCTGGCTTTATCTGCGGGGGAATTTGCGGGGGCAGTTATTTCATCAAGGGTTATATGCCCGCTCCCGACGTGTAATTTGCCGTCTGGCGACGACCCAGCACCGATACCCACCTTGCCATTGGCATCTATCTCCAAAAATAATGTAGCCGCCCCAACACCACCCCAAATTTCCATCGTGGGGGCAAGGGTATTCTGATTCTGTACCGTCAATGGAATCTCATAGTTACTAGCCGAATTATGGAGAGTAGAACCCCGTTTAACAATTAACCCAGCCTCAGCAGTAAGGGCATTGAGTATCATAGAAGCATAAGCAGTGTCCCCAGAATTCCTCAGACTCAACACACCATCCAGGCATTTCAGTAGTACATCGCCTACGGGGG
>JASEHG010000210.1 GCA_030018855.1 Candidatus Brocadiaceae bacterium | reverse complement strand
CTACCATTGAGCTACGCCCGCACGTGGTGGGGAGAGGAGGATTCGAACCTCCGAAGGACTACGCCAACAGATTTACAGTCTGTCCCCTTTGGCCACTCGGGAATCTCCCCGTTCTCTGCTACCGGCCCCCGGTCTTCAGCTTCTGCCTCCAGGTCTCATGTATCGGTATTCCAATTGCTGACCCGCCTGAGGCGGAAAGAGTTAAATACTACTAACCGTTTGCTGACAGCTCACGCCTAAGGCGGATTCGCCTGCGGCGAACAATTGCTGATTGCTGGGCAAGCCGTGCCTCACAAAATGGAGCTAGCGGCGGGATTTGAACCCACAACCTGCTGTTTACAAAACAGCTGCTCTGCCATTGAGCTACGCTAGCCTGAAAATTTTAATTATAATAATGTCTCTGCCTTTTTCAAGGGCTAAAAGTGTTTTTATGTGAATGCCATAGATATGAAAAGTGTTTTTATCCCCCCTCTCTTCTGGTATATTATATCGCATAGAAACATGTTTTACCTCCTGGCCATATTTGTACTGCTATCCTCTGCTGAGGCATGGGCCCAAGTAACGACACGCTTCTCTCCCGAGGGGGGGATAAAAAACCAACTCCTGCAAGGCATTCAGGAGACAAAGACCTCCATAGACATCGCCGCCTTTCAATTCACCTCCGGTGACCTGGCAGAGGCCCTCCTCCTTGCGAAAGACCGTGGGGTCAGGGTGAGGCTGCTACTGGACCACCAGGAGGCCCAAAAACCTACCTCCCTCGCCCCCTTCCTGAGAGAACAGGGAGTGGAGGTCAAGTCTATCCCGGGGAGAGTGGGTGGTCAGATGCACCACACGTTTATTATATTTGATTCCAAAAAGGTTTTTACTGGCTCATACTCCCTCACCGAGTATGCAGAGAAATTTAACTACGAGAACGCCCTCTTCCTGGAAGAACCCCCACTAATAGCCAGGTATAAGGCCCACTTCAATAAACTCTTTGGAGAACCCCCTGAAGAGAGGGCAGAGAGACCTGCTGTAGTGGCCGAGCTTGCTCGTCACTTCATTGACCTATCCCTCTACCAGCTACAGCAACGCCTCTCGGGAGGTCCCACCTCTGAGAGGGATGCCTTCTGGAGTCACTGCCAGGGCATGTACGTCAGGGGAGAGGGGGAGATTACCTCCCTATACCCTGACCTCACCAGGCTTACCCTTAACGACCAGGGGATAGGGGTAGAGATAGCCCTGGAAGGCCGCCTCCCTCCACTTAAAGAAGGACAGAGGGTGAGTTACACAGGTAGATTGATAAAGAGACCTTCTACGGACAAGACCTTTATCCTTGATAAAGGGACTATTAATACAGGAGGGTAAACGAATGCCTAGAGGAATCCTTTCCATTGCCCTACTTTCTTGCTTACTGGCTTGCCTGCTGGCTGGCCTGCCGTCGATCGCACAGGAAGACCCGGAACATCTGACACAGCACGCCGTGGAACTCATGAGGAGGGGTCAGCATGAGGAGGCCCTGAAGGCCTACGACGGCGCCCTATCTCTCAGGCCCGATGATTACAAGACCTGGTACAACAAGGCCCAACTCCTGGACCACCTGAAGAGATACAAGGAGGCCGTGGAGGCCTATGACCGCGCCACAGGCCTGAACCCCCTCTTTTACGATGCCTGGATAAACAAGGGACTGGCCCTGGTGCGGGTGGAAGAGAACCACAGGGAACAGGTGGAGTCCGCCATAAGGGCCTACGAAAAGGCCATTGAACTGAGGCCCACTTCCTACGAGGCATGGCTAAACAAGGGTAATGCCTTTACCCGACTCCGCCGCTACGAAGAGGCACTGAAATGCTATGATAAATGCATAGAGATAGACCCAAAGCTCCACGCCGCCTATACGGACAAGGGCCTGCTTCTGGGAGACATGGGGAGGAACGAGGAGGCCATAAAGACCCTTGAGAAGGCCATAGAGGTCAAGCCTGATTCCTACTTCACCTGGCAAAACATTGGCATGGCCTGTTTCCGGATGGGACGCTACGAGGAGGCCGTTAAGGCCTTTGCCACCGCCTCAGAGGTAAACCCCAGGGCATACGACCCCTGGACCAATAAGGGCCTGGCCCTGGTCCGCCTCGGTAAATATGAAGAGGCCATGAAGGCCTACTCAAAGGCACTGGAGCTTGAGCCTGTCTCCTATGAGACCTGGTATAATAAAGGTTTTACGGCCGTAGAGCTGGGCAAATATGAAGAGGCCGTAACGGCCTTTGATAGGGCCATTACCATCCGCCCTGACTATCTAAAGGGCTGGACCAGTAAGGGCGACGTCCTCGCCCGCATGGGGAGGCAGTCAGAGGCCGCCGAGGCCTTCCGCAGGGCCGCCGAGTTAAACCCCGATACCCCTGAGTCCTGGGTAAGCAAGGGAGTTGCCCTCCTGAGACTGGAACGCCCGGAAGAGGCCCTGAAGTCCTTTGAGAAGGCGGCCAGCATAGAGCCCACCCTCTTTGAGGCATGGCTCAGCAAGGCCAATGCCCTGGCCAAGCTGAACCGGTACCAGGAATCCCTTGGGGCCTACAACCAGGCCGCCCAACTGAGGCCCAACTCCTTTGACGTCTGGTACAACACGGCCACGGTCTACATGCGGCTGGGACGGAACGATGAGGCCCTCAGGACCTTTGAACGCTCCCTGACAGTAAACCCCAACAGTGCCGAGGCCCATTACCAGAAGGCACTCATCCTGGGAGAGGCACAGGCAAAGACCCAGGAGGCCCTCAGTGCCATTGAGAAGGCGGTACAATCCAGGGCAGACTACTCGGAGGCCTGGGACTATAAAGGTCTCCTCCTCAGCGACCTCGGCCGAAACGAGGAGGCCCTCCAATCCTTTCAAAAGGCACTGGAGATAAACCCACAATCTTATTCCGCCTGGCACAACATGGGCCTGGTGCTGGACCAGGTGGGTAAATCAAAGGAGGCCGTGGAGGCCTACGACAAGGCGTTAAGGATTAACCCCACGTTTGATGTGGCCTGGTATAACAGGGCCTCCGCCCTGGCAGTGCTCAAGGATAAGACAGGCGTCCTTGACTCCCTCGGGAAGGCCATCTCTATTAACCCCCGATGGAGAGCCACCGCCAAGGCCAACCCCGGCTTCCAGCCCTTCCTGAGCGATTCGGATTTTGCCACGCTGTTGGGGAGGTAATAAAAAATTTCAGGACGCACCTTGACGCACCCCACATAATTGTGCATATATATTAGGCGTTGCCATTATCCACCTGCCGGATAAAGTACCGGTTTAGGGCGGTTGAGGGGAGAGGCCTTGCCTTATAAATTAAGGACAAGTTCAGCCAACGTAAGAAGAACCTGGAAGTGGATTTTCGCTACCGTACCCCCCGGTGCCTTTGTAATGGGCTGTGTCATTTCAATTCTAAATTCCTATTCAACTGCCCCGGCGACTACCGCGCTTGGGGGTGCCGCTTAT
>JASEHG010000020.1 GCA_030018855.1 Candidatus Brocadiaceae bacterium | reverse complement strand
CTGAATAGCAATGCGCTTCAACAGGGTAGTTCTGCCATTGTCGGCTAAAACTTCACTAACGAGACTCCCGATACCTCCGGTTATTGAGTTTTCCTCCACTGTCACTATTCGCTTTGACTTTTCAACTAGTCTTAACAGTAGTCCCACGTTTACAGGTGTTATCCTGTACAAGTCCACGATGCCTGCTTCTACTGAACATTTGGCCAGTTCCTCTGCCACTTTGAAGACTTGATGCACCATCACGCCAGTGGAGATTATTGTCAAACCCTGGCCTTTTCTAAGGCAAGCTAGACCATTGGAGAAATCATTGTTCTTCTCATCGTAGACCTGAGGGAGTTTTCCTTTATCTATACGAATGTATTTGGGGCCTGGAGTCTTATATGCCAGCCTTGCAAACGCCGAGGCCGTCACGGGGTCAGAGGGGTTTAAGATGGTCATTTCGGGAAGTGCCCGCATCACTGCAATGTCGTGCGTTGCATGGTGTGTGGGACCATCACTATAGTACGTATAACCTGTCCCAGAGCCTATGAGTGTTACTGGGAGATTCATACAGCACAAGTCTATCTTAATCTGTTCATAGCAGCGCATGGTGACAAAGGGTGTGATGCCGTACGCAAAAACGGTTTTGCCGCCCAGGGCCAGGCCAGCCGCAACGTTAATCATATTTTGCTCGGCCACGCCCATGTTGATGTATTGGCTGTTGAGGTCCTTTTGGAACCTGATGAGGCTGTGGGCGCTCATATCGGCAGTAAGAAAGACAACGCTCGGGTCTTCCTTAGCAATGTCATACAATTCATCAAAAAAGGCGTCTCTTATGTCAATATCAGACGTTTTCAATTTGAAGCTCTTTGGATGGGTTCCAGGATAGCTCTTTTCTGGCGATTTCCAGCTCTTTGCCTTTTGGGACAGCGTGGTGATACGAGGGGTTATTTTCCATAAACGATACGCCTTTCCCTTTTATCGTCTTGGCGATTATCGCCAAAGGCCGATTTGCCTTTCTGAAACGGAGGCCCTTAAAGGTGGCAAGGAGTGCCTCAAAGGAGTGGCCATCAACGGTGGTAACCTCCCAGCCAAAGGACCTCCACTTATCGCAAATGGGTTCTAGACGATTACAATCTTCAGTAAAATCAATGGCACAAAGGCCATTACGGTCAACAATGGCAACCAGATTATTGAGGTTGTGGTGACTAGCAAACATGGCTGATTCCCACACTGACCCCTCGTAACATTCCCCGTCTCCGAGCAGGGCGATGGTCAAAAAGTCTTTCTTGTCCATCTTCGCACTCAATGCCAGCCCTGCACCAAGACCTAATCCATGGCCCAGTGACCCTCCATCCACCTCTATTCCTGGGACTCTCTTGTCTGGATGACCTCCCAGCCGGCAACCCCTCTGGCCGTAATTGCGCAATTCAGAAACGGGGAAGAATCCGAGGTCGGCCAATACCGCATACAGGGCTGTTCCCGCATGTCCTTTACTTAAGATGAATCGGTCGCGTTCACTCCAGTCTTTACGGGAGGGGTCAAAGCGGAGTATTTTCCCGTAGTAAAGGGCAACTAGTATATCCGTGCAGGAGAGGGCACCCCCGATGTGCCCCTTTCCAGCAGACGCAATCATCTCTAAGACCTGACTGCGAACCCAGTTTGCCTTTTTCTTAAGCTCTTTTATTTTTTGCTCCATGGTTAAGTTTAATTAAAAACTGGGCGGCACCTCTATTCCATGTAGTTATCCTTTTTGAAGACATTATATCTTTTGTCCACGTCCATTGCATTCTTCAGGTACCAGTCTATGGTCTCCTTTATACCCTCACTTAGAGGGGTCGTTGCTTCAAATCCAATCATTTTTCGGGCCCGTGTGGTATCCATTAATCTAACCTTTTGCTTGGCCTCTTTGGACTTATCCCACCTGATGGAGGGTGGGTTGGGGATATATTTGATAATTGTTTCTACTAACTCTTTGATGGTGGTCTGCCTACCACTGCCAAGGTTAATCGGGGTACAATTAGCGCCCTTTTCTAGTGCAAGCAGCATCCCCTTAGCTACATCTCTGGAAAAGATAAAGTCTCTAATTTCGGAACCATCCCCCCATACGACCAGGGGATTCTCCCTGTCCATGGCCCTCCTAATTAATGCTGGTATAACCATGGCCGTTTTGGGGTCAAAATTATCGTAGGGGCCATAGACATTGGCCGGCCTAACGATAGCAATCTTATCCCATCCGTACTCCACTTTATATGCCTCGGCCTGGAGTTCACCCATCCTCTTGGCCCAGGCGGCATATTTGTCGCTTGGGTGCGGTGGGGCATCCCAGGCCTTGTCTTCCACAAAGAGCTCTACCGGAGGGTAAACTGCGATACTGCTGGTGTATAGATACCTTTCTACTCCGGCCTGTCTTGCGGCCTCTAGTAAATGGGTATTGAACAACAAATGGGGTACTAAGAAGCTAGCTGCCTTTGAATTGCCTATGCCGACGGAGCCTTTAATCCCCGCTACATGGAAGACGTAGTCCATATCTTTTACTACTTTTTTGCAGAAGTCCCAGTGCATCAGGTTTCCCCTCATGAACTCCACACCTTTGGGGCACCTGCTTTCATCGTCCAATGAGGCGACCCTAACCTTTGCACCTCTTTGCAGGAGAAGTTCTCCTAGAGAACGACCTATAAGACCGGTTCCTCCTGTCACCAGTACTTTTTTATCTTTATATATGCCCACTTACTGGTAGAGTCCTCCTGATTTCAAACCGCTTGAATATGCCGTAGGAGCAGACAAGGGCCTCAACGACGGTATGCTCAGACCCTTCTGAAAAAGCAGACCTTGACATTTTGAAACACCCGTCCTAGTACGCCTTCCAGCTTAGTAGTGCTGACGCCCCGTACAACATTAGAAATCAACCGTATTATACGACTTGGGTGAGAAAGAAACATGACGATATAAAAACTGGACATCAAAAACAGTCTCAGGAAGCGTAGGGTCTTCGGTCCAAACGCCTCCGACCAAGATACTGCGTGTGACAGGTCGGCATAACCAAACAAACTTAGAAAGAATCCATCGTTCAGTTTAATCTTGCCTTTGCTTAGAAATTCTTCAAATAGTGGGGAACCCGGATACGGCACAAAAGGAAAGGCATTAACTTCCTGTAGCCCTATGAACGCTAGCCTCATCATTAGCCAGTATGTCTTAAGAAACCCTCGTAAGCCCTCCCGTGGCAGGCCTAAGACGATATTGACGCTCAAGTTCATTCCAATGTTCAAACCGTCTCTAATCAGGGAAAAGATCTTTTCGGGGTTGTTTCCTTTATTTACACTCCTAAGTACCTCTGCTGAGCCGGATTCTATGGCAAAATCTAGGTCCCGGCAACCTGCTTGATACATGAGCTTTAATATCTCGTAATCCATTGCCTCTGAGCGTGCTGTGGGGAGTTGCCAGGTAATCTTAAGCTTGCGGCGGAGAATTTCATTGCAGAACTCAATGATGCCGTTTCTATGGACTACTGCAGTAAGGTCAGAAAAGACGAAGTTGTTGGCTGAGTACTTTTTGATGTAGTATTCCATTTCGTCCACAACCAGAGCGGGGGTCCGTGGAATCCAGCGCCTGGTCCACATATTCTGGCTGGAACAGAAGGTGCATTTATGTGGACAACCTCGGCTGGCAAGCATCGGCATGGTGCGTCCGCGCTTTATGTGGTAGTTCAGTCCTTCCGAAAGATAATTCTCCACAGGAATGAGGTCCCAGGCAGGCCGGGGGACGTTGTCAATATTCTTGATTCTATTTGCCCGGGGTGTGCGGCAGATTTCTTTTCTTTTTGGGTGGGAGTAGACCAGGCTGGGCACCTCCGCCCAGTCGCCTCCCTTCTCCAGTACGCTTAACAACTGCGTAAATACTTCCTCGCCTTCACCAACGATGCAGATGTCCAGTTCTGGACAATCCTGGAGACAATATTCCGGTGCTGCCGAGATATGTTCTCCCCCAGCGACGAAAGTGCTGTTGGGATACAATTTTCGTACGTACCGGATTAATTCTCGGTTGAATACCCAATCCTGGGAGAACGTGCAGGTGAAGCCTAACACATCGGAGGCCTTCGTCCGCGTGTCTAGCCGCGAGAAAGGCATCCCATAGGCAACGTATTTATCGTAAACAATCTCCGTATGTGAGATGTCCTCCCCGCACATGTCTACGATGTCAACGGTATGGCCGGCCTCCCTGGCTGCTGCACCAACGTAAAGGATGCCCAAAAATGGTACTCGTTGAGCCCCCATTATACCTGCACTGTATGCGGGTGGGCGAATCAGTGTGACCTTCATATCTTTTGATTAGCTTCCAAATACGCACCCCTCTTTTAAGACCCTACGGCTATAGAGGAAAAATGCGAGGCAAGAGGATAGACCGTAAAGAGTCTTTTTCAGGCGGAAAATGGGGTTTAACTTCCTAACTA
This sequence comes from Candidatus Brocadiaceae bacterium, assembly GCA_030018855.1. Taxonomy (GTDB): domain Bacteria; phylum Planctomycetota; class Brocadiia; order Brocadiales; family Bathyanammoxibiaceae; genus 2-12-FULL-52-36. Next base: position 12,618 of record JASEHG010000020.1, on the reverse strand, counting down.
TATATAAACTCCCCTGCAGCGCAGCAGTCCTTGTTTTTAACAAAAGAGGGATGGCTCCACATCCCTTTTATTGCCTCCTTTAAAGAACCGTTCCTTACATTTCCAAACGATTTATTTATAGCCACACAGACTTGCACATCACCGTAAGGTGAAATATATAACATCTTTTTCCTGAGGGCCTGACAAACCTTCTTTTTACCTGCCACTGAAAATGCGCCTTCAATAAAACAGAAAGAAGAGTCAAGAGAATCAATTACCGCTACCTGCTCCTCCTCGCTTAAAACTATTTCTCTATTTTCGTTCCATCTCCCTGCCTGGCTGGGGAACAATATCCTTACTGCAGAGGCCTTCAAGTCTCTGGATAAAGCAATCATTTCTTTAAAGTCCTTACTTGCTACCCGTTTCCGGGTCACACAGGTAGACACAATGCTTGGAATCCCCACCTCGTGGCAATCTTTAATCCCCTCTACTACCTTTTTATAGAGACCCACCCTTCCTCTCAAACGGTCATGTACCCTTTCTGAGGCACTATCCAGGCTTATGTTTATGCAATTTACCCCTGCTTTCTTAAGGGCGACTGTGAGGTCTTTTGTTAGATATTCGCCATTCGTGGTGATTGCCATGTAGAGACCTCTCTTGGCACCGTGGGCAACAATGTCTACTATGTCTTCTCTGATTAAAGGCTCTCCGCCGAAGAGGTCAATTTTTGGAATGCCTATCTCGGAAGCCTGGTCCAGGATGCCCTTTATTTCTTCAAGTGTCAGTTCCTTTGGTGTTTCAATCTTATATTTATCGCTCTCTCTGCCCGCTCCAGCCGAACAGTGGCTGCAAGAGCACTGACAGCGATACGTAATGCCCAGGATTATAATCCAGGGCGTTTCCACTTTGCGTATGTCGTTAAGATATTTCCATCTCAGCATGCTATATATGTTCGCCAATGACATGTTCTTACCGACTCTGTAATAAAGTATTGCCGTATTTAGAGATTGGAACATAACTAGTTGCCCCTCCGTAAAGAAAAACTATTAGAGTCCAGTTCCTGCTTGCCCGGGAACGGGTAAGAAAGGCTACCACCATGTTTTCCTATTTTTACCAAAGCCATAACGAACATTAGGTTAGAGGCATAGAAACTTTTGCTGCGTTCCATGTTACCTTATTACCTTCAGTCTTAATCCAAAGATTTGATTAAGCCCACTGTGGCATTCCTTCGGACACTATAATATTTCTTGATGTAGTCCCTAAGGTTCCATATTGCCTTCGGTCTTAATCCAAAGATTTGATTAAGCTCACTGTGGCATACACAGTAACACGCCTTACAATTATTCTTCTCCAGGTTTTGCCATGCCTTTTTAAAACCAACGTCCAGAAAGTTTAGCGCCCTGAACTTATTTACCAATACCACGCATGGATAAACCAGGCCGTTCGCTTCAATGTGGCATGCAAATCTCTTTATATAGCACTTTATAGGCTTATAACCATTCAAAGGTTCATTAAAGATTATCTGCTTGTCGTAGGAAAAGGGCCAATTTAACACATTTTCATAAGAGTCGCACGAGAAGAATACGGGGAATCCCTTTTTCTTATAATCTATAATTCTTTGAACCAGTGTCTTTATTTGCTCGTCTTCTAAACCTATGTCTTTATTGGGTGAGTCTTGTCTCCTCAATAGACTAAACTGCGCCTTAAATCCATATTTTAAGGCAAGGCCCATGATTTCGTCAACGGCGTTTTCGTTATTTTTTGTGACAACGGTACTTGTTTGAAAATCAATGTGATTTGCTTTCAGGCTACCGAAGGCCTCAATAATCTTATCGTATGTGCCTGTCCCGCGATTTAAGTCATTGCTTTCTCTATCGCCATCTATACTTATTGCTATGGAATCTACTTTTCTTACAGCGTTAATCTTCTTTGGGATAAGCATACCATTTGTACTCAGATGGCACAATATATTCTTTTCGTTTATTCTATCTACGAGAGTTTCAATATCGTCTCTCAGGAGGGCCTCGCCACCGTTAAGTGAAATATACCTGGTCCCCGCTTCCGAGAGTTCATCAATTAACGACAGCAGTTCTTCCGTTGTGAAATCTCTTTCGGGCCTTTTAAAACATTCTTCATAGCAATAGGTGCATTTAAGATTGCACCTGTTAGTGACACACAATGTAACGAGGACAGGGATGTTTTTTTGCAGTATGTGCCCTTTTAAGATTTCTTTTGCGAAGGCAGCGTGTTTTATCAGCTTATTCATAGAGTGAGACCCGTTTTAGAGTATCAAGCCCGGTTTATGCCTTTCCAAGAATTTCTGCATTAAACGCCTAAGTTTACACCAGATATGGCTCTATTATCAAGAAAAAAAGTCTTGGAGTCCATGCTCAAGACAACGCATGGTGTGGGAGTAACTTTTGCAAAAATCCACAGTCCATAAATTTTCTAAAGAAGCCAACTTGAGAAAGGTTTACTATACCGTTTGGTTTAATCAGCTGTAGGAGGAGTTTGGGCCATTTGGTCTTAAGAAAATGGAGATAGATTTCCTTCTGCCAGGCCACGACGTCTTCCGCTGAGAAATCCGGGGTTTTCAGTATGCAAGTAGAAAATTCTAGCCGGCGGATGTCTTCCGGGTTGTTTACCTCCAGATAACCCTTTTTAAGACACTCATCAAAAAGCGCAGTCCCAGGATAGGGGGTGAAAACACCACAGGTGCAGAGCGTAAGGGGCAGGTCTTCAATTATCTTCTTTGTTTCTTCTATGCTCTGGCGGTTTTCCCCAGGGGCGCCAACCATGAAAAACCCTATGGAGGGGAGACCTACCTCTTCGCACCACGTTACCGCCTGATAAATCTTCTCCGTGGGCAGGTGTTTTTTGTAGACCTCGTTGCGTATCCTCTCACTGCCAGATTCTATCGCCATGGCTACGCTTCCGCATCCAGAGGCCTTCATGAGGCTGAGTAATTCCTTGTCAAGCGTCTTGATACTTAGGCCGTTTGATGCGTTGTAGCAGATGTCAAGGCGGCGATTCAAGATCTCCCTGCAGATGTCTTTAGCCCGGTCAAGGTCCACACTAAAGTTGTCGTCCGCTATAAAGAAATGGTTTACGGCGTATTTTCTCTTGAGGAATTCTAGCTCGTCTACAAAGTTCTTCGGAGAGCGGAACCGCCATTTACGGCTATGGGTGATATACATATTGCAGAAAGTGCAAGCATAAGGGCAACCCCTTGACGACAATACCGTGAGAAAGGGTGGACGCAGTTCATACAGATTCTTTTGATTTGCAAAGCAGTGCTTCAAATCCAGGAGATGCCAGGCAGGAAATGGCAGGCTGTCAAGGTCCCTGAGGAAACGGGTTTTATCATTCTTTTTGATATTGTTTCCATCCCGCCAGGCAACACCGTCAACCGGAGAACAAGCCTCATTGATAGAGCACCCCTTCTCAAGACCCTGGGTGATGGAGGCCAGCGTTTCTTCTCCCTCGCCAAGTATGATTATGTCAATATCCCTGGATTGTTCAAGGCAAAACGTCCAGTCGTAGGTGGGGAACAAACCTCCTGTGACCACTGGGATACCGGGGTGCAGTTCCTTGAACATTTTGGCAAGGGAGGCCACAAATGGCCAACGAGAGGCAAAGGAACAGGTGATACCGACCAGGTCAAAACTCTCGTTTTGCAGCTCTTTGGCGACTTCCTCATTGCCCATCCCGTAGAGAAACCCCTCTCCTGTCCTTTTTATGGAGCCAAGTGAGGCATCAAATATCTTAACTTGATGATTGTCTTTCTCTAGACGGGAAGCCAAATAAAGCAGGGAAAGGGAAGGGGAGCGAGCATCGTAAGAGCTGTGATGGACGTACTGGGGATAGACGAGAAGGATATTCATAGTTAAATCTTAATCGCCTCCTTGGTCGTTCCCCACATCTCCTGGCTTATGGCTAAATTTCTTTTCGCCACGCATTCAATGCACAGAAAATGCTCATTGGTACAGCAGACTATGCGCGTCCACTCCTCTTTTCCACAATCAAGACAGTAGCGCTTATCTTTAAACATCCTCACGGCCATCGTTTTCCCGCATACAAGACAGGGAAACGAGTGGACTGGGCATGGGGCCACGTTTGATGAATAAAAGAGGCCCTTAAAGACAAAGGCAAACGGTAGTGGCAATGCACGTTTGTGCAACTTAACCTGCCCCGTCCGGACTGCCTCCAGTATGCGGTCAGGATTTTCTACAAGAACCTCCGTATAAGTCTGACCAATAGATGCGGCATCAGTTGTATCTGTGGAAGCGACTTGCGGAATATTCCTCTTTTGGGCCGCTCTCTTGGCTAAAAAATTTGGAATCAGGAGGCCCCCTGCAAGTCCGTTATAGACCTCTATGGCGTCAATGGGGAGGGACGTTACTTTCTCTCCCAGACAGAAAGAGACAAATAGGTAGGGGTGGGGCGCTACGGCGATTCCCCCCTGCTCGTGGATACGGCCAATCGTCTCTTCGGCGCTTAGAAAGTCAGTCACCCTTTCCTTGAGGCCCAGGCCGATAACGTGGCCATCCTTTGTCCAGACTTCCTGACCCACTATAATAATAAATTCTTTGAGCTGTTCCTTTAACAGTAAGGCGTGTGAGATGTCAAAAAAATTTGTTACGGCTACACCGTGCAAGCCCTTCTTAAGCAGAGACTCTTTCAGTTGGTCACAATCCACATGTATCTTTCCGTTAGACACAGAGTGAATATGCAAATCCAGTTTTAGCGTCATGTGTTTGTTATCTGAGTTCCAATTGTCCCCTGTGTTCTTGGGCTTCCAACCGCACTACGTAATACCTGCCAGGTCTGCTATCTTCCCGACCACCCCTTTTTTCATTGCAAGGGCCCCTTCGGGGCAGACTTCAATGCAACAGGCGCAACGGATGCATTCCGTATAATTGATGACTATCTTTGCTACGGGATCGGTGGACATCACCTTTGTGGGGCATTGCTCCACGCATTTACGGCATAAAATGCATTTTGAGGGTTCAACCACAGGCTTGGCCGTTAAGTAGTGCCGAAGATAAGGACGGAGTACTTCAGGCATCATAATTACTCCGGCCGGGGTCGGGAAATGAAAATCCTTTACCTTCAGCTTTTCTATGGACACATCTCCAACGAGGTCAATCCGATCCAGACTGTTCGTGCCGATATTCTTACGTCTTGCTGATTGGTGTGTGTAGAAAAGGCGCAGGTCTGCACCCACCAATTCAGCCACTACCCTGTCAATTGCCATGCAATCTGTACCTGCAATCAGGCAGTTCAGGTATCTAGGGGTACCTGCGGCACCCGGCCCGTCTCCTTCCATAGCTAATATACCATCAACTATTGTTAGAGCTGGCTTGACCTGGTCAGCAATTTCCACAATCAAATCGGCAAAGATATCATGGTTGATTCCGGTCTTCAGATGCCAGTTGAGTTTTCTCTTTCCAACAACCAGACCGTAAAGATTTTTTACCGCACAGGTTAGATATACCTGGGAATGCGTCTTAATCTTGGGCAGGTTGATGACTACGTCCACCTCGTCCAGGGTCTCAGCCAGCTCTAGATTTTTGAAGGTATTGCTAGGTTTGGGAACGGAATTCACAAGGCTTAAATTTTTCAGGGGTACGCCGTGTCTTTCACAAACCGCCTGGAGGCCACTTTTGGAAATGATAGTCTTCCAGTTGCTATCTACACTGCTGTCACCCATAATTACCTGGGCACCACGTTGCTTTACCATGCGAAGCACTGCATCCACGACCACTGGATGGGTGGTGATGGCCTGTTCAGGTGTCCCAGCCGAGAGCAGGTTAGGTTTTAAAAGGACCTTACACCCTGGACGGACAAATTTGTCAATCCCACCGATAGAGTCCACAAGCTTTTGGATTTTTTGAAGGACGACCTCTGGTTCATAGCTGTCGCACTGAGTTATTGCAACTCTGGTCACTTTGTTCTCCCGTAAATTTCAGACGAGTTAAGTCCCCTTCAGGACAGTGTTCTTAGAACGGCTATCGGCTTCTTTGCATTGCTTTTCGGCAGTATGCCCTCTGGCCAGACTTCTAGCAGTGATTTTCAGCATCTCAGAAAGTATCATTGGGTAGTAGCTCGGTTTGTAAATCAGGGCATTTGAGAGTACCAGTCCCCAGTGACATGTGCACTTGTTTTTCACAATGTTTTCCTGGAACTTTTTCATCTCTTCTGAGTTTAATATCTTTTGCAGGTCATAGTCGTTATCTCTCAGATTCCCAACTGGCCTCCATAGTGGTTCGCAGGGAAAGACCTCGCCGATTTCACTAATAGCTATAACCTTTCTGCCAGCTCCGCACAGTTTATATACATCTTTGGTCTTCAATATTTCTTTTAAAAGCTCATTTTTGGCGATTCTCAAGGCAGTAGTAAATATAGAATGGAAATCTCTAATACTGTTTACCGCTACTGTCTTCCTTACGTTGTCACAAAGTGCAAAGTATCTGTCCCAGCTAAAGGAATACGCCTCTTCCTCATTGGCAGTACCATGCACCACAGAAAATACGACCCTGTCCAGTTGACCAAAGTTGGTTTTTAATATATCTAACAGCTCTCCCATGTAGTCCTGATTATAATGAGAATAAACAACACAACCCTTCACCCGTAAATTTTTGTATCTCTTCTTTAAGGCCACCAGACCTTTGTAAGTCTCCCCCATCCTGCTGTAACAGCCTTTAAGGCCGCGTATTTCGTCGTGAACCCTCTCGGGTCCGTCGCAGGAAAGCTGTATATCAATGACCGTATCCTTGCAGTGTTTCAGGATATCTTCCACCTGCTCCAGTATCCTCTGCGTGTAGAATCCATTCGTCGGGAGGTCTACCACCAGCGGGGAGCAGTTTTTGCAAAGTACCTTTACAATCTCCTTTAAATCTTCTCTTAAGAACGGTTCGCCGCCAGAAATCCCTAAGGTGTTTATGGATTTTATATTAGAACTTATTTTTTCATATTCCTCTATGGTTAGCTCTGGGTCAGCTTTGGGATTCTCAATCCTTTCCATATAGAAACACATCTTGCAGCGTGCATTACACCTTGCCGTCACAAAGAATATGACGTAGGATGGGGTGGTAAGACCTTGAAACCATCCAGACAATCTATTCAGCATCTTATTTGTTGGATTTGAGGTTTATTTGATCTTCAAAAGCCCTGAGTCAATGAGTGCCTTTTTTAGAAGCATTATTAATCTAAGGTCCCAGGAGAACGTGTACATCTTGTGTTTAAACCGGAAACGGTAGAAGCGTGACATTGGGATCGCAATTGTTTTGAATACGTACCTCATGAAGGGGCTGGAAATAGAGTCAAAGAGGTTGGGGACAGCAAATGATAAATTGCATAATGTATTCAAATTTCCTAATTTAATCCTGTCTGCATAAGAAAACCAAGGCGCCTTCCTGCCTTTATAATCGTATTCTTCAAAATTCCAGGCTATCCATTCTTCCAGGCTTTTAGGTGGTTTCAAGCCGTGCTCTATGGCTAATTGATACATTGGTGTCCCAGGCAAGGCCACAAAGGTGCCTAATGACTCAAATTGGGCATTGGGGTTCTCTTCTTTAAGCTTGAAGGCCAAATCAATGGTTCTATCTATTTCCTCCCATGTCTCTGTGGGGAATCCTGCCATTAGTGCGAATGCCGGTTTTATACCGTGCCTCTTCGCCTTTCTATTGGCTTCAAGAGTTTGTTCGTACGTTATGTCTTTAGACATCAGGTCTAAGACCCTGTTGTCTCCTGACTCGGCCCCGAACTTTAAGACGTCAGCCCCAGCTTTTTTGAGGAGGACAACGTCCTCTTCGTCGGCCTTACAAAACACATCCACCCTCGTCCCTGAGGTGTACCATTTGATGTTAAGGTTCTCCCTTAGCATACCTTCGCAGATTGCCCTTGCTCTGCCTCTGTTGATATAAAACTCGTCGTCACGGAGCCAGATCCCGGTAAGGTTAAATCTTCTTACAGTGCTGGCAATCATGTCTAGTGACTTCTCTACGGACATCGCCCTCCACTTTCTCTTACGTATAGTGGCGCTGCAGCAGAAGCCACACTTGAATGGGCACCCCCTGCTAGTCTGTCCAATATCAAGAGTCCTCTGGGAATCTTTAACGTACATGTCCCTGTGGATATAATCTTCAACATTGACCAGTTCCCAGGGGACCGGAGGTAAGGTTTCAATATCAAGGAGGTCTCGGGGGGGGGTCTCAACCGGCTTACCGCCATTCTTAAATGCTATCCCCCTTACCTCACTTAGAGGGGTCTTTTCTGCGAGGGTCTTGACGAGTTCAAGTATCGTTAGTTCCCCTTCACCCACGACCACGATGTCTACCAACTCGTTCTCCAGGGTTTGAAGGGGTAGGAGTGTAGGGTGTACTCCTCCCCAGACTATGGGGATTTGGCCATTCTTATGTTCCCGGATGAGACTGGCAGCCTTTAGAGCGAACCTTATCTGTGTCCCAATCATGGTAGAAATACCCACACAAATCGGGTTTGACTTTAAGGACTCAAGGACTGTTTCCTGCCAGTTTTCGTCCGTCCTCATATCAATCACTTTAACTTTATAGCCCTCTTTGACTAAAGGGGCTGCGATTGACAGGACAGCGTGGGGTGGCGCAATTGTGGAGCCAAAATCAACACCCGTCTTGGGATATATCAAAAGGACATCTGTGTGTTCTGTATTTTGCTTCATTGGAAAGTACCAGCCGGCTTACTGTAACCCCCTCAAGAAAGATTTAAACCGTTTTTAGTAAAACAACGCCGTTTTACATAATGTAGTAAACCACGGTTTGACTTTGCCATAAATCAAAATTGTAGCAGGCACCTTTAATTAAATCCAATCCTTTTTCTGACCTTCAGACATGAGTTCGGACACCAGTTTTATTTTGCAAAAGGAACACCTCTCATCTTAAAGTGGAATGGCTCGCCTTGTAAATTACATTCGGATTAGAGGTATCTTTGTGTAGTAGAGCTCTTGCGGTACATCCCCTTTGCGATAAGTCTCCTGAGAATATGTACATAGAGAAACATAGTAGTGTAAGAAAAATATTGAAAATCACCAGACGGCAGAACTGCAGAGGAAAAGCCTCCCCCGCAGTATACCCTACGCAAATCACAAGTATCACTGGGACGGCGAAGGAAACTACGGCTAGTGCGACTAAGAGGCCTGTTGCAATAAACAGTGTGGTGTAACTGAGGGATGCCAGTAAGGCAGTCAGGAAGAGGCGGGGGATACATGCTGAAGCTGAGGCGGGCTTCCCGACGAAAAGCTTTTTATAATCCTTCTAGCCAGGAATCTTGGGTGGAGGCAGTAGGCTTTTTGTCCATATTTAACTAAAATGGACCCAGGAATTCCTTTTCGTGAAACAGCCCTGCAAATTCTTTTTCGTAAGCCACCTTTCCTGCAAGGTTAGATTCAAGGACGGGCACCAGCCTCTTTGTCTCTTTCTCCATGGTTCTCTTCACGGCCGAGACGATATCCAGGGGGCCGGGATAAAAGGCCTTCTCCAGGGTCACAGAGGTAGGGGCGGAGACCTCTGGCAAGGTAACTCTCTGGATGGGCGCCGTTAGGTACTCAAAGGCCTTCTCTGCGACCAGGGCGGCTATTTCTGCGCTTACCCCACATGTCTTCCATGAAGTATCGGCTATGACCAGCCTGCCTGTCTTCTTCACCGAATCCAGTATGAGTTCCTCGTCAAGAGGCTTCGTGGAACGGGGGTCCACCACCTCCACCTCAATGCCTTCCTCTTTGAGTATAGTGGCTGCCCGTATGGCTTCCCATACCATATAAGAAAAGGCTACCACGGTGGCATCACTCCCTATCCTTGTAATGGCACCCTTACCCAGGGGGAGGGTATATGGCTCCTCAGGTACGGGGCCTGTACAGTCGTAGAGCCGACGGTGCTCTATGAAAATCACTGGCGAATTGTCCTGTATGCTGGCAATAAGAAGTCCCTTGACGCTGTAAGGGGTACTGGGCATCACTACTTTCAGGCCAGGTATATGAGAGAAGAGGGACTGAAGGCTCTGTGAGTGCTGGCAGCTCTGCCCCCATCCCCGACCGATAATGGCCCTGACGGTCATTGGTACTCTCATCAACCCACCAAACATGTGGTGCCATTTGGCAGCATGGTTGCAGAGTTGGTCCATGCAGTAGTACATAAAGTCGTTCCGGGCGTGGACCATCACGGGCCGCATGCCTGCCAGGGCCGCGCCGATTGCACACCCCGTCATGGCATTCTCAGCCACGGGTGTATCTAACACCCTTTTCTTGCCGAACCTCTTGTGCGCCTCCAGGGTGGTGCCGAAGATGCCTTTGAGGTCGTCTACCCCAATACCCATGATGAATACGCGGGCATCCCTCTCCATAGCCTGGACCAGCGCCTCACTAATGGCCTGCCAGTATTTTATCTCTCTTTCCTTTGGTTTTTCTTTTTTGCTCATAATGATAGATTAAGGTTAGTAGACGTCTTCTAGCAACTCGGCCTCATCAGGGAACGGGCTTTCTTTTGCAAATTTAACTGCCTCCTCTACTTCTGCGTTGACCTTTTCCGCAATACTGTCCACGTCTTTCTGGGATAGAATCCCGTTCTCCAGTAGCAGTTTTTTGTGCATACCGACTGGACACCTGGCCATCCATTTCTCCAGTTCCTCTTTGCTATGGTGCCCCAGCTCGTAGTTGTAATTGGGTCCTACGTGCTCCATCCAGCGATACGTCTTGCATTCTATAAGGAACGGTCCTTGCCCGCGGCGGCAGCGGTCTACGGCCTCCTTCGCCGCCTGATAGACGGCAAGCAGGTCGTTTCCATCCACGCAAAGGCCAGGTACATGGTGGCTCTCCCCACGTTCAAATATGTTGTCTGCGGGTTGGCGTGCCAGCAGGTGCGAGTATATGGCATAAAGGTTATTTTCGCACACGAAGATTATTGGCAGGCTTTTAAGTGCGGCAAAGTTGAGCGATTCATGAAAGGTGCCCTCTTCCACCCCAGCATCACCGAAAAAGGCCACCGACACCCGATCCAGACCCTGCATCACGGTTGCCAGCGCAGTACCCATGGCTATTGGTATGGCGCCTGCCAAAATGGACGAGGCGCCCATGAATCCTACCTCGGGTGCTACCAAGTGCATAGAACCTCCTACCCCCCTGGCACACCCGGTGCTCTTCCCGTACAATTCGGCTATCAGGCGATTCAGGTCGCCGCCCTTTGCCAGATAGTGGGCGTGACAGCGATGAAAACTGAAGACGTAGTCATCCTTACGAAGGTTGGCACATACCCCTACGGCTATGGCCTCCTGACCTATTGAAAGATGGATGGGACATCGCATCTCATTCTCAGGGTAAAGTTCTGCGACCCGTTCCCCCTCCCTGCGGATTTTTACTAGCATGTAATACATGTCCCGCAGGACGTCCACCGGGATGGATTTCAGAACCGATTCCTTTTCCTTCGCGACCAGTTTTTTAGCAGCCATGTACCCCTGGATGTCCGGTTACTCTTAAAGTCTATTTAAACTCTATTAAAACCTTCACTATAATTTTTTTGGGAAAAATTTCAAGCTTTTTTACCGACAATAAAAACTGTTCAGACACATGGTAATCCGCCTGAGGCGGACTCGGGGTTCGTGCTGGCTCTTCTGTCTGCCCGTTCAATCTCCACTGTGATGAAGAGAGCGGGTGAAATACCGATGTCTTCCCACTGTAGAAGGATTGTAGAATAAAACCCCAGGGGGGGACTGAAAAGGCCCGAAAACCAGAATACCCCTGTACTCTGTAAATCCTAACAAACTAAAACACTTGAAAACCAAATGGAAAGTTGCTAAAGTCTTGGCGGGTGACTTAAAATCCCTTGGGTGAATAGCCCATGTGAGTTCAAATCTCACCTCGCCCATTATATTGGAGATGCAAGGGGTGTTTGACTGTAACCTGGATTCAGCCCAGCAATGGCGTAGGATCATATTCGGGTTAGTGCTTTTGGTGCTGGCCTACGGTGCCCACACCTATTCTTATGGCAGGGTCTTCCAGTGGGGACTGGGACTCGGCGGGGTCTTTGTCCTCTTTGAGGGCCTGAAGGGATGGTGTGCATTAAAGGCCCTGGGTTTTAGGATACCTTTTTAGGAAGGACAATATTTAATGAACGGAGACATGCTTGACGCCAGGACGCCCAGTTCTTATGAAACTACACAACATACCCTGGGCCTTGTGCCTATGACAAAGACAGGGGGCATGGTAAGCGGCAAGATTGAATGCCTTACGGAGGCCGACTTTGCTGCCCTCTTAAAGATAACCGAGGGACACGAGGAGCTTGGCAATAATCTTATCCTGGCGTCCGCCTCAGGTGGACAGGGTGAGGTACGCCTGTTCTGGCACAATGACATCGGAGACAGCACCTGCTGGCGGTTTGTTGGGAAGAAGCGGGAGGCGGTGAAGAACGCCGTACTGGCAGATATACAGTCCTTTAAAAAGATGACCTCTAAGGGGGGTCTGTTCTAGAAAAATTCTGTTGTAAATTGGAAATTGAAGATTTTAAATTTAATCCGCCTCAGGCGGACCAATCTTCATTTTACGATCTATGAGAAACATCCAAAGAGGGTGAGCGGGGTGACCTCCTCTATCCTTATCCTGACCAATTTACC
>JASEHG010000209.1 GCA_030018855.1 Candidatus Brocadiaceae bacterium | reverse complement strand
GGGGCACGTTGCAACGTGCCCCTACTTCCAGGCGAAGTACGGTAAAGGGAAAGAAACTCAGTGATATAGAAGAGGTGGAGGCTAAGAGGCCCGGCAGGTGGCAGGGCCGCTCCCGTCAAAATATGGGTCTTTTGTCCCTCCTAGGTGGCCTGTGTAGATGGAACAATAACGATGAGGAAAACTCTGCGGCCAGGAGTTTTATCCTCTCCTCCGTATTATGGCTTGCCTTTGTAGTCTTCCTGGCCCTTATCCTTGCCACCAAGTTCGTCTGGCCCGACTTCCTGGGTGGGACGGCCTGGCTTTCCTTCGGCAGACTCAGGCCACTCCATGTTAACGGTGCCCTGTTCGGCTGGCTTTCCATGTCCAGCACGGGGATAATGCTCTACATCCTTCCCAGGCTCACGGGGGTAAGACTCTACAGCGAGAGGCTGGGCAACCTGACCTGCCTGTTATGGAACCTCCTCCTCATCGGGGCCTCCATCACCCTGCCTTTAGGATACACGCAGGGAAGGGAATACGCAGAGTTTATACTGCCCCTGGATTACCTCTTTATGATTATCCTTGCACTGCTGGGCTACAACGTATTCAAGACCGTAGCCCGTATGGAGGATAAGGCTATGTACGTCAGCCTGTGGTATTTCCTGGGATCGCTGGTATGGATGCCTTTTACCTACATGGTGGGCAACAACTTCCTCATGGATACGACGGGCCTGGGCGGCAGGGGCCCCGTACCCGGGGTGAACGATGCCATGCTCAACTGGTGGTACGGACATAACATCATCGGTATGTGGTTCAGCACTACGGGACTGGGTATCTTTTATTACTTCCTGCCAGTATTCACAAAAAACCCCTTATACAGCCACAGGCTCTCCCTTATAGGCTTCTGGACACTGGCCTTCTTCTACGTCTGGAACGGTCAGCACCACCTTATATACGGCCCAGGCCCTGACTGGCTGGAAGACGTGGCCATAGCCTTCAGCGTCCTCATGCTCATCCCAGTCTTTGCCGTAGTATATAACTTCTTTAAGACTGCCCAGGGGAGCTGGCACCTCATGTTTGACAACTCTCACGAGCATCTGCCAGTGAGGTTTTTTATGGTAGGCGGGCTGGCCTATTTCCTTACGTGTACCCAGGGCCCATTCCAGGCCCTCAAGGCCGTCAACTCCAACCTCCACCTCTCTTACTGGGTAGTAGCCCATGCCCACCTGGCCTTCCTGGCTACCTTCTCCTTCATAAGCATGGCCTCCATTTACTACATCCTCCCAAGACTCCTTAATACCAGTATCAACTTGAGGCTGGCCCACTGGCACTTCTGGCTGTTATGCCTGGGCCTAATCATCTTCCTGGGCATATTGCACACGGCGGGGATAGTCCAGGGGGCCATGTGGTCGGTCAAGCTGGAGGAATACGATTTTGTCACCGGGAGTATCCTCTTTAAACCTGCAGTGGAGTTTATTGACATCGTCCGACTCCTGCACCCCTTTTATTTCACCCTCTGGCTGGGGGCAGGGCTAATGGTGACAGGGGTAATGTTATTTGTGGTGAACGTCCTACTCACCTTTTATAAAGCGGGTCAGCCAGAGACAAATCCTGGGCAAACCCGCCGGAAGAGGACGCCTAAGGCGTGAAAGGGGTATAGTATGTACACCGCCCTTATATTATTCATCCTGGCCGGTAGCATTATATGCTTGGGAGGGATATATTACAAAAGGAGCATTGTCCTGGGGATACTGGTACCAGGGGCGGTGCTCCTTATAATCATTGCCTTCCTCTCCACGGCCGTCCTGCCGTACATGGAGAAAATTCCCGCCACGGACAAGGGGGTGCTTTATTCAGAAAGGGCACTCCTGGGACGGCAGATTTACGTAAGGGAGGGATGCTGGTACTGTCATACCCAGCAGGTAAGGCCCATAAGGACGGATGCGGGCCTGGGGAACGTCTCCCAACCCGGGGACTATCAGTACGACTACCCCCACGTCCTGGGTACAGAACGCACCGGGCCAGACCTCTCCCACCTGGGGGGAAAGTACGAGGACGATTGGCACAGGAATCACCTGATGAACCCCAGGCCAAAGACCGCCGAGGAGGAAGGGATGGCTGGAAAGGTTAAAGGCTCAGTAATGCCCTCTTTTTCCTATCTGTCTAGAGAGGAGATAGATAACCTGGTGGCATATCTACAGAGTTTGAGGTAAGGAAAGACGGTAATTGTAAAATGAAAATTGAAAATTCTAACCCCCTAGCCTCTAATCCCTATCCCCTGACCCCTGTCTTCCCCTGTGCCTGTCTACTGGACTCCGTGAAGGACACTCCCCTCTTTACCAACTGGCTGATGCTATTTGTAGGTGGACTCTTCTTCCTGGGGGCGACAGTAGCCCTCTTCCTGGCCTGGAAAAGGGGTTATCTGGATTTCAAGGCAATAGAGGAAGTAAAGTATAAGGTAATGGAGGATGGCAAGAGACGAGACCTCTGAAAAACCCTGCTCCCGCCGAAGGCGGGTCATTACTGAGGGGACGAAGACAGTAGAGGCATCTGCCTAAGGCGGGTCAGAATGACAAGCAGGTGGAGTCTTTCAGAGACCGCTACTTCTTAATCCCGCTACCTGAGATTTCGGTCACTATCTCCCTGGCCCTATTGAGGGCCTTTTCTCTGGTCTGGAGTTTGCCTTCCAGTTGTTCGTCGTAGAGTTGGTTGAGGATTTTTGAGAAGGGCGGGCCGGGTTTTAGCCCCAGGGCTATGAGGTCGTGTCCATTAACGAGTCTCTGGGGTTTTATCTCCTCTTCCTTCAGCCTCCCCCGCATCTCCTGGCAATAATTATAATCCGAGAGGTCGCCTGTGCTGGCCAGGGCATCCACCCGGCAGACCTCGGCCAGGAGGGGGTAATCCGGGTGAGAGAGGAGTTTTTTCAAGGTGCTCATCTTCATCTTCCTGGCATCCTTGAAGGCCATGTGTCTCTTTACCAGCCAGGCAATCCGTTCCTTCTCCTCTCTGGAGGTGCGGAGGCGGTCGCAGATTTCTTCGGCCGTCTTTGCCCCGATGCCCTCGTGATAAGGGAAGCGGATACGGCCATCTCTCAGCTCCCAGGTAACGGGCTTGGCCACGTCGTGGAGGAGGGCTCCCATGGCCAGGACCCAGTTGGTGTCTTCAAGATGAGATATGGTCAGCAGGGTGTGGGTGAAGACGTCCCCTTCGGGATGGAGGTTGTCGGGTTGTTTGACCCCCTTCATCCTGGTAATCTCGGGGAGGACGTGTTCCAGCAGTCCCAGTTCGTCCAGGAGCTTAACCCCAATAGAGCGGTTCCTGTGGACTAGGATTTTTTCTAGTTCTTCCCTTATTCTCTCCCAACTCACAGTAAGGATTTTGGGGGCGTACTCCTGGACGGCCTTCCTGGTGGACCCTTCTATCTCGTATTCAAGGCGGCTGGCGAAACGGACTGCCCGTATCATCCTCAGTCGGTCTTCTTT
>JASEHG010000208.1 GCA_030018855.1 Candidatus Brocadiaceae bacterium | reverse complement strand
CTCCCTAATCCCTACTCCCTGCTCTACTCCCTATCCCCTACTCCCTACCCCCTAGTTCAAAGGGTTGCCAGGACTTCTTGTTCATAGATAGGGAAGGCCTCGCAGAGTTCGTGTACCTCCTTTTTCACCCTCTTTTTTGCCTCTTCATCGTCCTTCAGGGACGAGAGGACCTGGTCTATGAACTGGGCAATCTGGGCCATCTCTGGTTCCTTCATCCCCCTGGTGGTACAGGCGGCCACGCCTAGCCTTATACCGCTGGTCTCAAATGGGCTACGGGTATCAAAGGGGATAAGGTTTTTGTTAACGGTTATGGCGGCCTCTCCCAGATGGCCTGCGGCCTCCTTACCTGAGAGGCCCTTATTGGTGAGGTCCACCAGGAATAGGTGATTATCGGTGCCTCCGGTGAGGATAGAGTAATCCCTCTCCTGGAGTGCTTGGGCCAGGGCCCTGGAGTTGGCGACGGTCTGCCTCTGTCTCTCTGCAAAGGCCTCTGTCATGGCCTCTTTAAAGGCTACGGCCTTAGCGGCAATGACGTGCATTAGCGGGCCTCCCTGCATCCCTGGGAATACCACCTGGTCTATCTTTTTGGCATATTTGGCCTTGCACAGGATGAGTCCTCCCCTTGGTCCCCCCAGGGTCTTGTGGGTGGTGGAGGTAACAAAGTCAGCGTAGGGGACTGGGTCAGGATGGACCTTACCAGCAATGAGCCCTGCTATGTGGGCCATGTCTACCATAAGGATGGCCCCTACCTCGTCGGCAATCTCCTTGAACTTGCTGAAATCTATGGCCCTGGAGTAGGCACTGGCCCCTGCAATGAGGAGGTCGGGCTGGAATTCCTGGGCCTGTTTACGGATGGCCTCATAGTCCAGGAGCTTGGTCTCTTTATCCACCCCATAGGTCCTCGCCTCGTAGAGCTGACCTGAGAAGTTCTTCTTGAACCCGTGGGTCAGGTGTCCACCATGGGTGATGTCCATACCCAGGACTTTGCACTCCGGGGCTATGGCGGTGAAATAGACGGCCATATTAGCCTGGGAGCCGGCATGGGGCTGGACGTTGGCGTGTTCGGCCCCGAAGAGTTCCTTAGCCCTGTCAATGGCAAGTTTCTCCACTACGTCAACGTGTTCACACCCGCCGTAGTAACGCTTGCCCGGATAGCCCTCGGCGTATTTATTTGTAAGGACAGAGCCCTGGGCCTGGAGCACTGCCAGAGTACAGTAGTTTTCTGAGGCAATGAGTTCCAGGTGGGTCTTCTGTCTCTCAATTTCTCCTTTAATGGCCTGCCATACTTCAGGGTCAGCTTGTTTCAGGGGGTCCATTTTTTTCCTTTCCTTCGTTACTTGGACAGGGCTAAAGCCCTGTCCCTACAACTGTCTATATGTAGGGACAGACCTTTAGGTCTGTCTCTTGGCCTGTAGCGTGTCTCCACTTGAGGCGGAGGCCTCACGGTTGGCCAGTCTGTATCTGAGATAGGCGTCCAGGAAGGCGTCTATGTCGCCATCCAGCACCGCCCGGGCATTGCTGGTCTCTCTTCCCGTGCGGAGGTCTTTTACCAGGTTATAGGGATGGAGTACGTAGGAGCGGATTTGATAGCCCCAGGCAATCTCCCCCTTTTCATCGTAGAGCTGGGAGAGTTGCTTCATCCTTTCGGCCTCCTTTATCTGGTATAACCTTGCCTTGAGCATGTTCATGGCCGTCCTGCGGTTCTGGTGCTGGGAGCGCTCATTCTGGCACTGTATAACGATTCCTGTGGGGATATGGATTATTCTGATGGCAGAGGACGTCTTGTTGACGTGTTGTCCTCCTGCCCCGCCGGCCCGGAAGGTCTCAACCTTCAGGTCTTCCTCGCGGATTTCTACCTCTACTTCCTCCTCAATCTCAGGGAGGACGTCTACGGCGGCAAAAGAGGTGTGTCTCCTCTGGTTGGCGTCAAACGGGGAAATCCTTACCAGCCTGTGCACCCCTGCCTCTCCGCAGAGGTAGCCATAAGCCCGTTCTCCTTTTACGTGTAAGACCACCCTCTTTATCCCTGCCTCCTCACCGGGCTGGAGGTCTACCGTATCCTGTGCATAACCGCTTTTTTCCATCCAGCGGAGGTACATCCTCAGGAGCATGGCAACCCAGTCGCAGGACTCCGTCCCGCCAGCCCCGGCATGGATGCTAAGGTAGGCGTTGCAGTGGTCATGGGGTTGGTTGAGGAGGGTCTTGAGTTCAAACTTATCCAGTTTTCCCTGGAAGGTACGGAGGTTTTGTTCTAGTTCTTCTGTAAAACTTGAGTCTTCTTCTGCAA
This sequence comes from Candidatus Brocadiaceae bacterium, assembly GCA_030018855.1. Classification (GTDB taxonomy): domain Bacteria; phylum Planctomycetota; class Brocadiia; order Brocadiales; family Bathyanammoxibiaceae; genus 2-12-FULL-52-36. The sequence goes on along the minus strand of JASEHG010000208.1, from coordinate 1,183 downwards.
GCTGGTCAAGAAGCACCACTTCCTCCCAGGACTTTTCCAGTTCTTTAAAGGGGATAGTTATCTCTTTGAGTGCCTTGAGTCTCTTCAGGGTTTCCTGAGACTTGTCTTTGTCCTTCCACAGGTTCCCGGAGGCTAGCTTTTTCTCAAGCAGGGCTAGCTCCCTTTCTTTGGCCCCCAGGTCAAAGAGAGTCCCTCAGGCTTATGAGGCGTGTTTGGAAGAGATTAAAGTCTTTTAGCATAGTTTTGTACCTTTCTGAATTTACAAAGACATTTTATCTGGTTTTTTCTAAAAAGTCAAACGGCTTTTGGGGGTAGCTTTAATTCTTTGAAAGAGGCCGTCCTTGTGATAAAATGTCTTTGAACCAAAAGGGGTGAAGAATTGAACAGGAGCAGATTATGCATTGCGTTGTAGAAGTTAAACCGTTGACCGGTTTTAAAATTTGGTTAAAGTTTTCTGACGGGGTAGAAGGGGCGGTAGACCTCTCTGACATCGCAGGTAAAGGAGTCTTTGAAGCCTGGAAGGAGCCTGGGGTGTTTGATTCTGTATCTATTGACCCTGTAAGCCACACCATAGCCTGGCCTGGGGGTGTCGACCTTTGTCCTGACTCACTCTACGCCGAGGTGACTGGAAACGATATTTTCGCCAAAGGTGAATCTGCCTATGGCATGACTGGTCACTGAGGGCGAGAAATGCCCGAAATAAGCAGGTTTTATGGGATTAGCATTTACATGTACTTCAGAGAACACAGTCCCCCTCACTTCCATGCCGTTTATGGGGAGAACGGGGCCTTAATCTCCATAGAGACTTTGGGCCTTGTATCAGGATGGCTTCCTCCGAGAGTAATGGGCTGGTGGTGGAGTGGGCTTCTTTGCATAAAGAAGAGCTCAAAAGAAATTGGGGCAAGGCCTGCAGCCATCAAAAACCCGATAAAATAGAGCCATTAAAGTAATTCCATGAAAAGTAGTAGGGTGCGTATGAAGATTTTTACTGTGAATGTAGGTGCGAATGCTAGTCATGCTAATAGTGGGTTAAAAAGCCCTATCTTCCCTGACAATAAATTTGAGTTCATACCCATAGAGAGTAGCGAGTTTATTACTTTTAAAGAGTTGCATTCCTTTTACAAGACCGAAAATAGGCTTACAAAATATATACCAGAAACTTGGTGGGATAAAAAAGTGCATA
>JASEHG010000207.1 GCA_030018855.1 Candidatus Brocadiaceae bacterium | reverse complement strand
GAGCAAGCTCGCACGCTACATAAAAGGAAAGAGGCAATGAACAAAGAAAAAGAACGGGTGCTGGTTATAGACGACGAGGAGAGTATCCAGAAATCCCTGTCCATTGTACTAAACGATGAGGGGTATGACGTTACAATCGCGGGGACGGGGGGTGAGGGGCTGGAGAAATTTAACCAACACCCCTACGATGCCGTCATCCTTGATTATAAACTGCCCGACACGGATGGTTTGAACGTGGCCAGGGCTATAAAGGAGCGGGACCCAAAGGTCGCCCTGGTCTTTGTAACTGCCTACTCCTCTATAGAAACTGCCCTCACCGTCATGAAGCTGGGGGCCTTTGACTTCCTGGAGAAACCCCTCCAGAAAGACACCGTCCTCTCCGCCCTTAGAAGGAGCCTCCTTACAAAGAAGCTCATGGAACAGGGGGAGAGGGCCCTGGACAGACCCAACATCCTGGTCGTAGACGATGAACACGTGATACGCTTCAGCCTGGAAGAAAGCCTCAAGGCCTCAGGCTACTCTTGCAGGAGCTGTGCCAGCGGGCATGAGGCACTGAGAAAGGTAGAAGAGGAGTTATTCCATATCCTCATTGCTGACCTGAAATTAGAAGATATGGAAGGCACTGATCTTATACGGAAGGTGAGGGAATACTTCCCTGAGATGATGGCCATAGTCATTACCGGGGTCCCCTCCGTAACTAATGCAGTAGAGGCCCTGAAGGCAGGGGCCTTTGATTACATAATGAAACCCCTTGAGCCAGAGGACGTCCTCAGCAGGATAAAGATAGGCTGGGAGAAGCACAAGAATGCAGTCCTGGTCAAACAGCTCCTCCATAGCCTGCGGGTGGCAAACCTTGAGATGGAGAAGGCCAATCAGAGGCTCAATGCCCTCTCGGTAACCGATAGCCTGACCTCCCTGTATAACCACCGCTACGTCATGGATACCCTGGCCGTGGAGTACCAGAAGGCAAGACAGTTCCAGCAAAAACTATCTCTTATAATACTGGATTTAGACCACTTCAGGGCAGTAAACGATAAGTACGGCCACCAGGTGGGGGATGCGGTGCTTGTGGAATTGGGTGCATTCCTGAAGGAGAGTGCAAGGTCTATAGATATTGTGGGCAGGTATGGTGGGGAAGAGCTCTGCCTCATCCTGCCCGGGGCTGATGGGAGCAAGGCGATGGTGATGGGAGAAAAATTACGTCAGGCCATTGCAAAGAGACAGTTTACCCCGGTGGAGGGTATAAGTATAAACCTTACGGCAAGCCTGGGCGTAAGCAGTCTGGACGAGGAGGGTGTAGATTCCGTAGCGGCCCTGCTTAACCACGTGGATAAGGCCCTGTACGAGGCGAAGGTAAGGGGCCGGAACCGCGTAATTTGTTGGGAGGAGATAAAAAAGAAGTCTGAAACGCCCAAAGATAAAGACGTAGAGACCGCAGTCCTGGACTACGAGCGTCGTGCGGGGAATGTAGTAAAGGAGCTAAAGGAACACTACATCCAGTCGGTAAAGGGCCTGGTCAATGCCCTGGAGGCAAAGGATGGATACACCGCAACCCACTCTTACCTGGTATCCTACTACGCCAGGGCCGTGGCAAGACACCTGAACGTCTCTGAGGAGGAGGTAGACATCATTACTACCGCAGGCCTCCTCCACGATATTGGAAAGATAGGCATACCTGACGCAGTGCTGAACAAGGAGGGGTCCCTTGATGAAGGGGAGAGGGCCCTGGTGAGGAGGCACCCGGAGACAGGGGCAAAGATTTTGGGCCCCATGGGCTTCCTGAACAGGGAACTGGAGCTAATCTATGCCCATCAGGAGAGATGGGATGGCCTGGGCTATCCCTATGGCCTGAAGGGGAATGATATCCCCTATGGGGCAAGGATCCTTGCCCTCTGCGATGCCTTTGAGGCCATGACCTCCAAGAGGCCCTACCGGAAGGCCCCATTCACCGCCGCCCGAGCCTGTGAGATAATCTCAGGAGAGGCAGGAAAGCAGTTGGACCCCTCACTGGTGATGCCCTTCATGCTGGCAATAAAGGGACTGCTCTCAAGGGAGAGGAAGCTTCACATCAAAGAACTGAACAAAATGGTAGACCTGCCGGAGGTGGCCTTGTAGGGGCGGGGCTTGCCCCCGCCCGACGTAGGGGCAGGGTCTACCCCTGACCGAGACAATTTGGTTTAAAAGTTCAAGGGTTCAAAGGTTTAATTGTAGGGGCGGGTAGGGACAATAGGGTTAGAGGCCGGGGTTGGCCAATGAAAAAAGACCTGCTTGTCATTGATGACGACAAGTTTGTATGCAAGGGCATTTCTGCCCTGCTAGAGGGTAGGGGCGACCCGTCCGCCTCAGGCGGACGCCCCTACTCGGTGAAGTATGCCCTCAGTGGGAAAGAGGGGATTGAGAAGTTTAAGGAGTTTTCCCCTGGCATAGTGTTTGTAGATTACCTCCTTCCAGATATAGACGGGCTTGAGGTCGTAAATGAATTAAAGCGGATAAACCAGGATGCGAACCTAATCTTTATAACCGGTAGTGGCAATATGGAACTGGTGATAAAGGCACTGAGGGCGGGGGTCTTTGACTATATAGAAAAACCCATCCAATCCGAGATACTGATGGCCTCACTGAGGCGGCTGGAGACCTTCCAGATGCTGGAACAACAGAGGCACCGTCAGGAGGTAGAAAAAGAGATGCTGGTCTTCAGCCTGAGGCACGAGCTGAACAACTTCTACTCAATAATCTCGGGGAACGTCCAGTTGTTGGAGAAGGAGGCCCTCAGCCCCTCGGAGAGGAGGAAGACCTTTACGGCAATCAAGACAGCCCTGAACGACTGTACAGTCATTATGAACAAGTTGAAGGATTGCGTCAGACTCAAGCCCCTGGCCGGCGCCCTCCAATCAGTTGACGTCAATCTCCTCGTAACAAACGTAGTCTCCTCACTGCACTATATCTTCGTTGGTGCCGAGTCAAAGGCCGTGAAGATAGTTACGGACCTCGGGGACTGCAGGAAAATCAAGGCCGACCCGACCGAGGTACGGGAGGTGCTCATAAACGTACTTATTAACGCATATAACGCCATGACTAGTGAAGGGAAGATTACCATATCCACCTCCCAGGAGAAGGACTCTGCAGTAATAAAGATAATAGACACAGGGCCTGGAATTCCGGAAGGGATAAGGGGAAAACTCTTCAGACCCTTTGCCAGCACGAAGGGGACGGGTGTCGGGCTCTTCTGGAGCCGTTTTATCGTGTCGCAGTACGGAGGCTCCATGGAGGTAGAGAGTGCCCCTGGAAGGGGTGTCACAGTTGTCATAAGGCTTCCTTGTGAAAGGTAGGGGCACGTTGCAACGTGCCCCTACTTTCTCATCCGCCTCAGGCGGATGTCCCCCACCTTTATAGCCAACTACAAATTTGTTATAATCTTGAATCGTCTACATAAAACAATAAAATGGAACTCCATTCAAAGACAGAAGTAGGGGCACGTTGCAACGTGCCCCTTTTCATGTAGCCGCAACC
>JASEHG010000206.1 GCA_030018855.1 Candidatus Brocadiaceae bacterium | reverse complement strand
ACGGCCGTTCGCCCCTACTCATAGGAGATTCTTCGGTCGCTTCGCTCCCGCAGAATGACATGTGAGTCAGGTTTTTCAGAGTCCTTGATGTGTATTATCTATGTCTATACACAATGCGTAAAATTTATGCCAAGAAAAAATTGACAAAGCGATTTTATCGGTTAATCTAATCGCTGGGGTGGCGCCCTAATTAGGGGTCAGGGGTAGCCGCAGGCTTTAGCCTGCGAAATGAACGCAACCTAAAGGTTGCGGCTACTGATATACCCTTATGGTCAAGAAACAGACCGGCGAGACCAACCCTTCGGCAGGCTCAGGGCAGAGCTTTATAAAATTCCTGGGTACGGCAGGGGCCCGTTTTGTGGTGTCCACCCAGCTAAGGGCCTCTGGAGGGATATGGTTCTCACTGGATGGGGTGAATATCCTTGGTGACCCAGGTCCGGGGTGCCTGGTCCGCTGTACGGCCAGCAGACCGAAGATGAATCCTGCAAGACTTGATGCTATAATATTAACCCACAGGCACCTGGACCACTGCGGTGACGTCAACGTCATGATAGAGGCAATGACTGAGGGTGGTACAAAGAAGAGGGGTGCACTCTTTGCCCCACAACAGGCCCTGGAGGATGACCCCGTGGTCTTTCAGTACGTCAGGAAATTCTTGCCCAGGCTGGAGGTGCTTAGAGAAGGAGGTACTTATTTAGTGGGGAGTGGCCCTGCCACCCAGTTAGACGGCGTATCCTTTTCCACCCCCGTCAGACATCAGCACCCTGCGGAGACCTACGGGGTAAACTTCAAGACCTCACTGGGGACTATCTCCTGGATGGTAGACACCGCCTTCTTCCCTGAGTTGCTAAAACACTACAGGGGAGACGTGCTGATACTCCATTCCGTCAGATACAAAGACGAAAATGATAAAGAAAGAGGGATTTATCATCTAAACCTGGAGGATATTAAAAATATAGTCAACGAACTTCGGCCCAGAGTCACCCTCCTTACCCATTTTGGCATGACAATGCTACGGGCCAGGCCCCATGAGCTAGCAGAGAGGCTTTCAGAAGAGACGGGATGCAGGGTGATAGCCGCCGGCGATGGGATGAGGTTTGAATTGTCAGAGGTCTGGCCACCAACCAGAAGCCGATAAAAGATGACTACCCTTTATACATTTCTTGCCGCAGTTACCCTGCCAGAAAAGGGTCTTGAAGGGGGGTCCCCCCACCCACTCCCGCATATCTCCATCCCCCACAGCCTGAAACTCCTGTACGGCCTGGTAAAGGCACACCCGCAGTACGTGGTGGCCTTCCTGCTGATTGCGGCCATAGGCATCATCGTAGGGATAGCCATAGGAGTAGCCAGGGGGCGAGTGAAGAGATTAAGACGGCTGGCCCTCTTCAAACCTGTGTCCAGACTGGCACCCACTGACCTCGGCATTGAAAATTATCTGGGCCAGGGGTGTTATATAAGAAGGGAAAGCGACGATACCCTGGCAGGTTTCTTTGAAGAAGGGGTGTCGGCTATCCTTGTCGTAGGAAAGACAGGCTCAGGAAAGACCCGTACGGTCTTTGAGGCCCTGAAAGGTGGCAGGGCTACTCCTGCCGGGCATGTAGAGGGACATGGCAGGGTCTTGCCCGATAAAGGGAAAGAAGACTACTATATACTAGCCCCCAGGCCCAGACTGACTTCCTTGAGAGAACTTTCGGTGCCTGGGTTGTCCAGGAAAAGGATTGTCTTGTTTCTGGATGACCTCCCTAGGTATATCAAGAAACTGGACGTAGGCGGGTTATTGAGACAAATGGAAGGGAAGGCAAAGGGGCTAGTGCTCCTTGCCACGTGCTCGCCTGATAAGCTTCCACTCCTGGAAAGAGAGGCACCTGAGTTCCTGCGCCTCTTCAGGCCCAAGAACCACATCTCCCTGAGGGACCTTACCCCTGCCGAACAGAAATCCCTTGCCAGTGCCCTGGGCCGTGACGAAACAACCACCCTGGCCAACGCAACACCCGCCTCTCTCGCCCTGAATCTAGCCGAAATGAAAGAGCGATACAAAAACTCCGGGGATGCCAGGCTGATTATCCACTCCCTGCTCCTCCTGCACAGGACATTTATATCTACCTGTCGTGAGTCCCTGGTAAGGGAGGTCTGTGGAGGGGTCTTTAACAAGACGTTCTCACGCTCTCAGTGGAGAGGTGCCTTGAAGGGACTAATTGCCAGTGGCCTTATAGCAAGAGGCAGTACACCCAACAAAGCCAGTAAAGGCGGTACACTGGAGATTTACGAGGGGTACCTGGGAGAAGACTTCGTAGACGACTATACCCCCAGGGAAGAGGATATGGACGCCTTACAGGAAGTACTGCTCAAATCAAGGGACTGGGAGGGGTTATTTTCCATAGGGGTGTACCGCAGTACTAAGGGGCAGTGGGAAAAGGCCCTCCAGGTACTGGAAAGGGCCGTTGAGGTAAACCCCCATTCCGGTGAGATACGCTATCTCCTCGGTGAGGCCCATCAGCGGACAGGCATGATAGAAAGGGCCCTGGAGGACTATAAAGAGGTCGTAAGACTGGACAAACGTAATCCGAAGGCCCTCTATGCCCTTGGGACTATCTACAATGAGATGTATATGATAAAGGAGGCCGTAGAGGTACTGAGGCGGGTCGTACTACTGGACCCCAATCACTCCGGCGCCTGTTTTCAGTTAGCCATGGCCTTTGAGAAGGCGGGTATGATAGAGGAATGCCTGGCAATGCTCAGGGAGGCCACAAGCATTGACCCTAATTACACCGAGGCCCATCGTTATCTGGCGGGCCTGTATCAGAAGAGGGGACAGTACGGAGAGGCCCTGCAGGAATACAGGGAGTTGGCCAGGATAAACCCCAATGATGAGGAGGTACACCTTGTACTGGCCACCGCCTACAATAAACTCGGCAGGGTAAATGAGGCCATGATGGAGTTAAGGGAACTCATCAGGATAAACCCATCCAACCTCAAGGCCCATTACACCCTGGCCCTAACCTACTATAAGAAAGGCATGCTGGAGGAGGCCATCAAGGAGTTCAAAGACGTCCTCATCCTTAGCCCTGAGGACCACAGTGCCCGCTCTAACCTGGCCCTGGCCTACTCCAAGAAGAACCTGTTAGACGAGGCCATAGAGGAATATAAAGAGATACTACGTCTGAGACCCCAGGAGGTAGGGGCCTGCTACAACCTGGCCCAGACCTATGAGAAGAAGGGGTACAGGGAGGAGGCCGTGGCAAGGTATAAAGAGGTGATTGGGCTCAACCCGGAACATGCCGAGGCCCACTATCGGCTGGCCTTAATCAATCTAAAGGGTGAGTTACTGGAAGAAGCCATGCATGAGTTCAGAGAGGTGATAAGACTAAGGCCCACCCACGCCATGGCACACGGCCAGCTTGCCATGATTTACCAGAAGTTGGGCCTCATGGCAGAGGCAAGACGGGAGTATAGACTGTATACCCAACTAAAGGCCCGCTAGAACAAAGACAGTCACTGTAGCCGCAGGCTTTAGCCTGCG
>JASEHG010000205.1 GCA_030018855.1 Candidatus Brocadiaceae bacterium | reverse complement strand
TCACAAGCCAGGCGGAGGCGGTGGAGACCCTCAAGTTATATAATAAAAATGTTCATGGCTTAGTAACCGATGTGGACCGCACGGTGCATCTGCTACAATCGTTGTCAGAAAAAAAGCTCTCATGGTTCAAGACCGCAGAGTTTATCTTCCTGGGCCTATTTCTGGGGATAATAGGGACGTCTTTCTTCCTGGCCGTATTCTTCATACGCAGGCCCTTATTGGGTATCCTTAAAGGGGCAGAGGCCTTTAGCCGCGGAGCCTTAAACTACAGGATACCTGTGCGGAGCCGGGATGAGATAGGTGCCCTGGCCCAGGGCTTTAACACCATGGCTGAGACTATTGAAAATGACATAAAGGAGATGCAACAACTGCACTCCCAGAGGATGTCCACCGTGGGACACCTCTCTAACGGCGTAGCCCACCATATAAATAATCCCCTATCAGGAATAGACATGTCTGCCGATATCCTCCTCAAGAAGATAGAGGGGACAAAAGAACATATCCATCCAGAAGAACTTAGGAATCACCTCAGGAGGATAAAAGAGGCAGGCAGGCGTTGTGAGACCGTGGTGAGAGACCTCCTCAGCATATCCAGGATATCCAACCCAGAAAAATCTCCCAAGGTACTGAACAGGCTGGTAGAGCTTGCCTTGAATAAAACGGCTAATCAATTGGAGACCTCTAGTGTCCAGCTCATAAAAGAACTCTCACCCACGGCCCCCCTGGTCCTTTGCAACCACGCTCAACTGGAGGTAGCATTTGTGAACCTCATCTCTAATGCCATAGACGTCTTGCCCAATGGGGGTACCCTAACCGTTAAGACCCGTCACCTTACCAGCGAGGACAAGGTGGAAGTAACCATCAGTGACACAGGCCCCACAATAGATAAAAAAGACCTGCCACACCTATTTGACCCCTATTTTATCCTCAGAATCAGGCCGTCTACGAGGTGTACAGGGCTGGAACTGGCCCTTGCCCAGTTGGCTATCCTGTCCCATGGGGGCACCATTGAGGTGGACTCGGAGGAGGGCAGGGGTACGACCTTTAAGGTGAATCTGCCTGTTCATCGTGAGGCTGGAGAGCTTCCCACCGAAAAAGACGCAGGGAAAGGGAGACTGGTTCGGACGCCGGGATACCACGTTGTGAGGGCCTCCTGCTGGAAAAGAGGCAGGAGGAGGGGACGGTCGTTCAGGGCACTCCCCTGAACCCGCCCAGCAGGGGGTAGAGAAAAATTGCATTGTAAATTGGAAATTGGAAATTGCAAATTTTAAAATTTCCAATTTACATTTTACAATTCTGTCTTCTGTTCCCTGTTCCCTACTCCCTACTCCCTGGCCCCTGTTTAAACCCGTTGATTTGCCTGGACTCATACCAGGAGGTAAATCTTTCCAGATACCTCAGGATTGGGCCCGGGGGCCTGGTCCTTACCCTCCTGAGGCCCTCCAGTGTCCTATCCCCCCGCATGACCTCGCAAAAGGCCATCCACAGGCGGTCGTTCCTGCGGTAGAGGCCGTGGACGTATCTGGAAAAGGTATTAAAAAAACCCCTGAGCTTGCCTGCCACTACTATCTCCTCCATGAGTCCCTTATCTATATCCTCCTCATAGAGGTGGAGGTCTGCCCCTCTCCGGAGGTGTTCCTTTACCCAGTAGGCCGCCCTCTGACCACTGGCTATGGCATAGTACAGCCCCTCTCCAGTGAAGGGGTCTGTAAGACCTGCCGCATCCCCGACCAGGACGCCCCAGCGACTTGAGATAGGTTCCCCTGGAGTCCTTGTGGGTATGGGATGGGCCTTAATCCTCTCCATGTCCAACTTCAGGCCCTCTTTCTCCAGGAATGCCCTGAGATAACCTATTAAATGCTTGGAGAGGGACCTGGGCACCATTGCCCCCGTAGTCCAGGTCTTTTCCTTTGGGAATATCCAGGCATAGCCTGCCGGGACCGTCCCCCAGTCTATTATAAAAAGGTCATCTGGGATCGCTGTAGGGGCACGTTGCAACGTGCCCCTACTTTTTTCTAGTTCACAAATCAGACCTATCGCCTCTTGCGATATGCCCCTTGGGTTTATTGCCCTCCTTACGACGCTTGCCGCCCCATCCGCCCCAATCACTACCTTTGCCAGATACCGATTGTTCTCCGTCAGCAGGCTGACACACCCCTCCTTATACTCCAGGGACATCAACCCCTCCCCCTCTATAACGGTAGCACCCACTTCGGATGCCTTGCTCACGAGGAGACTATCAAAGGACTCACGGCCGAGGTTATAGACGATAGGTCTCGTGGAACGACGGGTAAACCTATCCCTCAGCCCCAACTGGAAGACCATACCATAGACAACCCTCTCTACCACCCCACTAACGTCAAAAGGGAGTAGCCTCCTGGCCTTCTCCTGAAGCCCCCCACCACAGGGTTTGGGCCTGGGGTGTCTCTTCTTTTCAATCAGGGCAACCTGGAAGTTATCTCTGGCGAGGGTGTAGGCGGCTATAGAACCTGCCGGGCCACTGCCTACTACTATTACGTCATAGACCTTCATAACAGGGGACAGGGGGTAGGGGATAGGGAGTAGGGAATAACGAGATTTTATGTTGCTACCCCCTACTCCCTATTCCCTAGTCCCTATTAAAGAGCGTAGAGGGCCGTTACAGCCCCTTTGATGACCCCTACCAGGGGAGTGGGATAGATACCCAGGGCGATGATGGTAACCCCCAGCACCAGTAGCACCAGCTTCCCAAACAGTGAGCCTACGGGCTCCTCCTCCACGGGGGCAAAACGCCCTGGTAACGCATACATCCTTAGCATCAGCCCAAGATAGTAGTACAGGGACACGGCGGAGTTTAATACCGCTATAACGGCAAGACCCACAAAACCTGCATTCACCGCCGCACCGAAGAGGTAGAGCTTTCCAATGAAACCTGCCGTAAGGGGTATGCCTGCCAGGGAGAGGAGACATATAGAGAGGATGGCGGCCTGGACGGGCTGGGTGTAGCCTAAAGAGGTGTAATCCTCCGCCTTGAGCCTCTCCCCCTCTACTGCGGTGCCACCGCCTGCCCTGGTCAGGGAGGCAATACACCCAAAGGCCGCAAGCCCCATAACTGCATAAAAGGCGGAATACAGCAGGATGGCCTCCATGCCCCTGGTACTAAGGGCAATAAAGGCTACCAACAGGTAGCCTACGTGGGCAATGCTTGAGTAGGCAAGCATCCTCTTTACGTTCTTCTGCAGGAGGGCGGCCACGTTCCCCAGGGTCATACTCAGGACGGCCAATACCCACAGTATACCTACCCATTGACTGGAGACCTGGATAAAGGGATTGTTGAATAGTCTGAGGATAAGGGCAACGACGGCAATCTTGCTCCCTGTGGAGAGGAGGCCCGTTATGGGGGTGGGCGCCCCTTCATACACGTCAGGGGCCCACATGTGGAAAGGCACCATGGCAATCTTGAAACCCAGACCAACCATCATCAGGGCAATGCCTATCTGAAGCATGGGCGGTACCCCACCAGTCAGGCCACCCAGTATAGACTCCATCTTACTGAAACT
>JASEHG010000204.1 GCA_030018855.1 Candidatus Brocadiaceae bacterium | reverse complement strand
GAAAATCATTTTAATAAACAATGCCCAAAAGTCAAGGGAATTTGGTTGCCGATTGTCAATCGTCGGGAGACTGGAGGCCAGTATAAAGATTTGTCCTACTGTCTGACTGAGACCTCTGAAAAAGATTGGCAATAAGTGTCATTGCGAGTGAGCCGAAGCCCTGAGCGAAGCGAAGGGGAAGCGAAGCAATCTCAGATTATTTCGTGCGAACCATTTAGGAGATTGTTCGCTCCGCCTCAGGCGGACGAATCTGCCTTTGGCATGACTTCGGGGCTAAAGCCCCTCGTCCGCCTTAGGCGGAACAGCTTTGTCTGACTTTTTAAGAGGTCCCTGTCTATGCAACTGAAAACTCCAGGACACACAATGTGTAAACCCAGGTACACGTCTGGGTGGTCTGGCCTAAAAGGGTTGATGTCTCAGCAAATCTAAGATAATGGTATGAGACCTCTGAAAATGTCTATGAGTGCCCTTGATCCTTCCCCCTCCCTTGAGGGGAGGGGGAAGGGGGAGGGTGATTAATGAACGGTAGAGGCGCGTTGTCCGCCTCAGGCGGATGCCCCTACTCCACCCCCACCCTTCCCTCCCCCCTCTAGGGGGAGGGGTGTCTGCCTCAGGCGGATTGAGTCCATATGAACAGGGGTTTCGCAGAGGTCTCGGCATATAGAATGTTAGTTAATACGGTCTGTAATAATCAGGTGGAATAGAGAAAGGATGATTGATGGTATGCCAATTGCTCTTTGTTCCGTCTTTACATCCTAGTTTGCGATGGTTAAGTCCCCCTTAACATACCGAGTTGAAAGGAAGTTCAGTAGTTGCTTTTCTACTGGACAGCCCAAACTTTCTCCTAATTAATTTGTGTCTCAAGTTTCTGGGAGGGAAAGGGAAAGAGATTAATGGCGGAAATTGCCCGGACAACAGTTGTGAAGGAGTACCCACCTAAATTAAAAAAAAAGGAGGAGAGACCTTTACCACCTGAACCGCCTGGCAACAGCAGGGTTTTGTTCCTGGCAACAGCCGCCTTTTTTCTAAGTTTTTCAATATGGGCCTTATATGCCCCCTTCGGGCCTTATTTTAGGGAATGGTTTGGCCTTTCTGCCGGTCAGGCATTGACTATTGCGGCAATACCCGCCCTATTTGGCTCTGCTATGCGGGTACCCATAGGAATTCTAACGGACCGCTACGGGGGACGAAGGGTCTTCAGTATCCTCCTGATTTTTGCCTTTTTCCCTGTTATGGCGGCTATGGCCGCAAATAGCTACCTATCCCTCCTCTTATGTGGATTATTCTTTGGAACGATAGGTACCTCCTTTATTATCGGTATAACACATGTGTCTTCATGGTATCCCCAGGCCAGGCAGGGTACTGCACTGGGAATCTATGGTATAGGGAATGTGGGCACCATCCTTGCTACCATCTTGGTCCCCATTCTTATAGAAAAAGTCTTCAAGGATATACAACTGGGGCCCATCACTGGATGGCATTTTGTATTTCCTGTTTATGCCACACCTGCCTTGATAATGGGCTTCATTTACTGGACGTTGACATCCGACCCACCCAAACGCAGTAAACCTAAACCCTTCAAAGAGCACTTTTCCATCTATGGGTCTAGTGGCCTTGCCTGGATACTCTCCTTCTTATACTGGATGACCTTCGGGGGTTTTGTAGCTTTTTCTCTCTTCAGTCCTACGTATTTTAATGATCGCTGGGATATACCCAGGGCACAGGCCTCTCTTATATTCACCACTATTTTTGTCGTAATTACTGCCCTTATACGCCCAGTGGGAGGTTATCTCTCGGATAGGATTATTAATGCAAGGAAACTCCTGATCATTGTTTACGCTGCGAGTCTGGTATTACTGGGGGTTATGAGTGCAGAGATATCTTTCCCTATAACAGTGGGTTGTATCTATGGACTGGGGTTCTGTTGTGGGATTGGAAACGCCGCCGTATTCAAACTCATCCCTACCTACTTTACACAGGTGGGTGCTGTAGGTGGTCTTGCGGGGGCCGTGGGAGGAGTAGGAGGTTTCTGTATGCCTATTATCATGGGGCGACTGAAGGATTTGACAGGGAGTTACACCCCAGGATTTCTGGTGTGGTGTGCTATCTGTCTAGCCTGTCTGATACTGACGCTGATGCCAAGATTATTCCACAGGCAGAAAATCTAGAGGAAAAGGAGACATAAGTCCGTGGCTGAAAGACAAGCGGTGGTTACATCCGTAGCTACACCCCAAGGCAATACTACAGTACTGGTCTTAGCTACCCTATCCTTCGCCGCATGTTTCGCCGTTTGGGCCCTGTTTTCCCCACTAGCACCACTAATGCGAGAGGAACTCAAGCTCACCGAGGTACAGTTAAGCCTGCTGGTCTCCATCCCTGCCCTGTTAGGTTCTGCCTTGAGGATAGCCATGGGAATACTTACGGATATCCATGGGGGAAGGAAGGTCTTTACGGCCCTCATGGTCTTCTGCTTTTTCCCCACGGCACTGGGTATGTATGCCAATAGCTACACCTCCCTTATAATCTGTGGTCTACTCTTTGGCATGGCGGGGACGAGCTTTGCGGTGGGCATACCCCATGTCTCCAAGTGGTATCCCCCAGAGAGACAGGGTTTCGCCCTGGGTGTATACGGCGCAGGTAACCTGGGGGCAGCAATGGCTACACTCATGGGTCCAAGGATTATACATAATTACCTGGGAGGCCAGTGGCACTATATCTTTCCCATATATGCCATACCACTGCTTATCATGGCCTTTCTATATTGGAACTACACCACAGATGCCCCAACGGCAACCAAGCCTAAGAGCTTTAATGAACTCCTCCAGGTCTACAAAAAGACCCCCCTGGCCTGGGTCTTTTGTCTCTTCTACTGGGTAACCTTTGGTGGTTTTGTCTGCTTCTCCCTTTATCTCCCAGGCTATTTTGTCAAGGTCTACGGCATCCCTCGTATCACGGCAGGTGACCTTGCCACTGCCTTTATCTTCACCACCTCACTAATCAGACCGCTTGGGGGATATATGGCTGACAGATTTCAAGGGAGAAAGATATTGCAGGGGGTATTTACCATTGCGGCACTATGCCTGATTATAGAGGGGTCGGCCCCCTCCTTGACGCTTGCGACTGGCACATTTATATTGTTTGGGGCCTGTCTCGGCATAGGCAATGGCGTAATATTCAAGCTCGTGCCCACCTACTTTGCAAAGGAGACCGGTGCTGTAGGAGGGCTTGTGGGGGCCGCAGGGGGCCTAGGCGGATTCTTTACTCCTATAATTCTGGGTATCTCTAAGGACTTTACCGGGAGCTACTTTGGTGGTTTTGCGGTAGCGGCCTCCTTCTGCCTTATATGCCTCTTCCTGGCCAGGAAGGAGTTCCAGAGGGTGGAGTCATAGGCAGTAGACAAAATACAGTAGACAGGATAAAATCATTCTGTATCCTGACTACTGACTACTGTCTACTGTATTTATGGAAGGAGAAAAACCCACCTCAAGTCGGCACTTCAAACTGGGCATAGCCCTTATTATAGGTAGTACATTATGTGGTTATGCGGCCCTGGCTATCGTAGGAGAGTCGGCAG
>JASEHG010000203.1 GCA_030018855.1 Candidatus Brocadiaceae bacterium | reverse complement strand
AGAGCATATCAGGACAGGTCATCCCATCGTTTATACCTCAGCAGATAGTGTCTTCCAGATTGCGGCCTGTGAGTCAGTAATCCCCGTAGAAGAACTCTACCGTATATGCCGCATCGCCAGAGACCTCCTGGTCGGGAGGCATAACGTGGCCAGGGTGATTGCAAGACCTTTTGTAGTAGACGGGGATAAATACGTAAGGACAGAGAGGCGTAAAGACTTCTCCCTCCCCCCTCCCAGGCCTACCCTCCTGGACGTTGCCATAGAGGCAGGTCTTACCGTAGTCGCCATAGGAAAGATAGGGGACGTCTTTGCCCACAGGGGAACCAGCGTGGAAACCCCTACCGCTAACAATGACGAGGGGATAGAAAAGACCCTCTACTGGATGAAAGAGGACCTACAGGGTATAATCTTTACCAACCTTATAGACTTTGATATGAAGTATGGGCACAGGAACGACCCTGAGGGTTATGCCCGGTGTCTGGAAGGGTTTGACCGCCGTCTGCCTGAGATACTGGGGAGTCTTAGAGGAGGAGACCTCCTGGCAATAACGGCTGACCATGGCTGTGACCCTACTACCCCCAGTACAGACCACTCCAGGGAATATGTCCCCCTCCTTGTCTGTGGTACAGGATTGGGTAAGCCAGAGTCCCTGGGTACAAGGGAAAGTTTCGCTGACCTGGGGGCTACGATAGCAGAGGCATTGTCTCTGCCCAGATTGGCCCAGGGAAGGAGCTTTTACAAAGACCTTTTTTAAGCTAGTAGTGGCCGAGCTTGCTCGGCCTAAAAGGAAAACAAGTTTTGTAGGGACAGGGCTTCAGTCCGTCTGAGGCGGATCCAAAAGGTTGTGAAGATGATAGTAGGCATCCCTAAAGAGATAAAGATAGACGAGTACCGTGTTGCACTGGTGCCGGTGGGGGCAGAGGAACTGGTGAAACACGGCCACAGGGTATTGGTGGAAGAAGGGGCCGGTTCTGGGAGTGGCATAGCCGACGAGGAATACGTAAAGGCAGGGGCAGAGCTGGTAGAGGGTATGGAGGCCGTCTACAAGAGGGCCGATATGGTCGTAAAGGTAAAAGAGCCCCTCCTAGAAGAGTACTCCCACCTGAGGGAGAACCAGATAATCTTCACCTTTTTCCACTTCGCCGCCTCAAAGACCCTTACAGAGGTCCTAATCTCCTCCCGGGCCGTAGCCTTAGCTTATGAGACCATAAGGGACGAAAGGGGCGGACACCCCCTCTTGACCCCCATGAGTGAGGTGGCAGGCAGGATGTCCATCCAGGAAGGGGCAAAGTATCTTGAGAAACCCATGGAGGGGAGGGGCATCTTGTTGGGCGGTGTCCCAGGGGTAACCCCGGCGGAGGTGGTGGTCATTGGGGGAGGGGTGGTGGGCACCAATGCCGCCAAGGTGGCCGCCGGACTAGGGGCCAGGGTCACCATTATGGACATCAATCTGGATAGGCTCCGCTACCTGGACGACATCATGCCAGAAAACGTCATCACCCTCATGTCTAATATCCAGAATATAAGAGAAAAGGTTAGAGAGGCGGACCTCCTCATAGGGGCCGTGCTGATAGAAGGGGCAAAGACCCCGGTACTCATTACGCGGAAGATGATAAGCACCATGAAACCCGGGGCAGTGGTAGTAGACGTGTCCATTGACCAGGGCGGCTGTGTGGAGACCAGCCGACCCACTACCCACAGCAACCCAATTTATAAGGTAGACGAGGTAATCCACTACTGCGTTACCAATATGCCGGGGGCAGTAGGCAGGACCTCCACCTATGCCCTGACCAATGCCAGTCTCCCTTGCGTACTGGAAGTGGCCGATAAGGGTTACGAGGGGGCGGCCAGGGAGAATCCGGCAATAAGCAACGGACTCAATATAGTGAGGGGAAAGGTCACCAATAAGGCAGTGGCTGAGGTCTTTGGGCTTAAATATCATGAGTTTCCCTTCTAACGTTTTTTTGTCATGCTGAGCGAAGCGAAGCATCTCTGGCGCTACCTGGAAGACGATTACTGCACCGCCAGTCTCGGACTGGCTACGGATGAATATATTGCCAGGAGTCTGCCGGCCTCCCGCTATTCCCACACCCTGAGACTATACACGTATGGGGAGCCGTGTGCCCTGGTGGGGAAATATCAAGAGGTCCCCTCTGAGATTAACGTAGGATATTGCAAGGCCCAGGGTATGACGATTAACAGGAGGCCCACCGGTGGAGGGGCCATCGTTATGGGAGAGGGTCAACTTGGTGTGGCCATTGCCACACCCCTGTCGGAGGATTTCTCCTTCCTTAAGCTCGCAATGGTCTTTGAGAGGTACTCCAGGGGTATCCTCCTTAGCTTGAAGAAGTTGGGTCTCAAGGGTGAATTCAGGCCAAGGAACGACATACTGGTGGGAGGCAAAAAGATAGCCGGCCTCGCCTTTGCAACCATAGGTGAAGCCGGGCTATTCCATGCCAGCTTTCTGGTTGATTTGGACGAGGAGATTATGCAAAAGGCGCTTCGTATTCCTTCCTCTAAAAAGGTCTCCCTTACTACCGTCTCAAGGGAATTGGGCAGAATAGTGACCGCCCAGGAGGTCAGGCAGGTAGTCAAGGAGGGTTACAAGGAGGCATTTGGTATTGAGCTGGTCAATAAGCCATTGAGCCAGGAGGAGAAAAGAGAGATAGAGTCTCTGGAAGAGGCCAAATATAAAAACCCTGTCTGGATATTTGGTCAAAGAGACGCCCATGCAGAGCCCTGCCCACATTAAGACCAGTCTGGCCTCGGCCATAGCCCTGAGGCTCGTCTCGGGGAGGTTCTTCCGCGACGCAAGACCTTACTGCATAAACCTGCTCCTCAGTTATCCAGAGGACTGCAAGGCAAGCTGTGCCTATTGTGGACTGGCCCGTACGAGGCCCCCGGGGGAGGACTCCTTCATCAGGGTGGACTGGCCCATACTTGAGACTAAGGAGATTGTCCAGAGGATAGCCCGTTACAGGGATAATATCCGCCGTGCGTGCATCTCAACGGTGTTCCACCCCAGTGCGGTGGAGGATACCCTCTCTATCGCAGAGCAGATTGTAGGGGCGACCCGCCGGGTCGCCCCTACGGACGTCCCCCTTTCCGTCCTCATTACCCCTGGGATATTTGGAAGGGGGGAGATGGAGAGGTTGAAGGCGATGGGGGTGGATACCCTGGGTATAGGATTAGACGCCGCCTCAAAGAGGGTCTTTGAGCGGACAAGGGCAGGGGGCGTAGACGGCCCATTGTCCTGGGAGGTCTACCTTGCGGCCCTTAACGAGGCCTCCGAAATCTTTGGTCCAGGGAAGGTAAGCTGTCACATAATCGTTGGGATAGGGGAGACGGACAAGGAACTCTCCGAGATATTCTTCCACATAAAATCCCTCAAGGCCATGATACACCTCTTTTCCTTCTACCCTGAGCCGCACTCCCTAATGGCCAGGAGTAGGAGACCGTCACTAAAGCGATTTAGGAGGATGCAACTGCTCGCTTACCTTGTGGAAAAGGATATGGTCACCCCCAAGGCCTTGGAGTTTGGCGCCAAAGGAAACCTCAAACAAATATGTAGGGACAGACCTTTAGGTCTGTCCGT
>JASEHG010000202.1 GCA_030018855.1 Candidatus Brocadiaceae bacterium | reverse complement strand
TAGTTTTACCACTACTACAGGAGGTGCACAACTTTTTCATGTTATCACCCTACAAAATTCACTACGACTTGGCGAGTTTTGATTCTTGTAGGAGCCAGAGGAGGATAATGCCAATTATTACTACTGCCTGGGTCAGGATGATGCACCTTATCCATATCCCTAGACATTGGCGGAGGTAGTTAAGGAAAGCAGTCTCTTTAATACTACCTATCTGTGCGAAGGCGTAAATGGAGATGGCGACTATCAGGATACTCATTACGCTTACTACTATTATCCTGAATACCTTTTTTACAATGGGACCTCGTTCGCCTTCCTCCCCCATAAAGAACTCTTCTTCCGGAGGGGGATAGACCTCCTCAAACCCGCCCTCTCTTGGGGCTTCTTCAAAGCCCGCCTCCGCTGGAGGGGTAGGGGGTTGTCCTGCGAAGAGTTCTTCCGGTGTAGGGAGTGTCCCTGCTATTACGCCCCGCTCTTGTCCACAGTTAATACAGGCAAGGGCCTCTTCTTCGTTACCTGCCCCGCATTCGCATTTCCACATGGGTGGTCCTTTCGGTGGCCAGTTTCCAGTTATCAGTTCTCAGTCTTCGTACAACGGACAACTGGTAACTGACAACTTATTATTATAGACCTTTTGTAAGGAATTTTTCCAGGCGGTCCATCCCTTCCTCTATGGTGGCCATATCTATGGCGAAGGATATACGGACGTGGTTGTCGTCGCCAAAACAGGCCCCCGGGACAAAGGCCACCCCTGCCTCCTCAATAAGGAGGTCTACCAGTTCAAAGGAGTTCTTGACCTCTTTACCGGCGATCTTTCTAGAGTAGAGTCCGGAGACCCTTGGGAAGACGTAGAATGCCCCTCCCGGCAACTGGCAGGTTATGCCAGGAATTCTGCTCAGCCTATCCACAATGTACAGCCTCCTACTGTCGTATTCTTTTAGCATCTGGTCTATGAACCCCTGGTTGCCCCTGAGGGCCTCAAGCCCAGCCATTTGGGCAACGGAGTTAGGGCAACTAGTGGTGTGGTCCTGCACCTTTATGGCCCCACGGATTATGATTTCTTGTCCAGCCGCATAACCCAATCTCCACCCTGTCATGGCGTAGGACTTGGAGAAGCCGTTTACCGTTACCACCTTAGGATAGTATTCTTCCGCCAGGGCGGCCGGGCTGTGGTGTCTCATCCCGTGATACGTAATCTTTTCGTATATCTCATCCGATATAATAAATAATCCCTTCCGTACGGCCAGGTCTACTAATTCCCTGAACTCCGTCTCTGTGTACACGGCACCTGTGGGGTTACATGGACTATTGAGGATAAGGAGCCTGGAGCGCGGGGTAATGGCCTTATCTAGTTCATCCGGGGTAAGTTTGAAACCTGTTACGTCATGGGTAGGGACGAGTACCGGGGTGGCCCCCGCCAGCCTGACCTGTTCCGGGAAGCTTACCCAGTAAGGGGAGGGGATGATTACCTCCTGACCTTTCTCACAGAGGGCGAGGATTATGTTCTGGATGGCCTGTTTGGCACCTGCCGAGACAACGATTTGGGAGGGCGAGTATTTGAGATGGTTATCCCTCCAGAGCTTTTCGCAGATGGCCTCTCTCAGTTCTGGGATTCCAGCGGTGGGGGTATATTTAGTAAAGCCTTCTTCTATGGCCCTTACGGCGGCCTGCTTGATGTGAGGAGGGGTGTCAAAGTCTGGCTCACCCATGCCAAAGCCCAGCACCTTTATCCCCTTCTGGGCCATCTGCTTCACCCTGGTACTAACTCGTATAGTGCCAGAGTCCTGGAGCTCTTCAATCAGCCTGGACAGCATCTCTCTCCCCTTCTATCTAAAAATATTTACCAAGTCTACCAAATCCTCAAAAGACTGTCAATCCTTTTCGGTCTGAACTCGTAGAGTATATATGTATTTGCTATAGACATAGGTAATACGTACGTATGTAAGGGGGGCAAAGCCCCCTTACATGCCCCCTTGCCTTTCCTTAAACAATGTATTCTCATCCATTAGACCACACTTAATTGAAGACTCACTCAGATAACTGTCCTTGACACCTCTTGCTTGCTTCTATTAGAATCTCCATTTGTTAGCTTATAAACAATCTAGGTGGCAAGGCACTCCTGATAAAGGTGTACACCCTATGGGTAAGAAAGTAAGAGTAGTCATAGTAGAATCACCTACCAAGGCGAAGACCATAAATAAGTTTTTAGGGTCTGAGTACAGGGTGTGTTCTTCAAAGGGGCACGTCAGGGATTTGCCTGAGGGCAAGCTGGCTGTGGACGTAGAGAAGGGTTTTGAACCACAGTATCAGATTATCCCCAAGCAAAAAGAGGTGGTGAAGACCTTAAAGAAGGAGACGGAGAAGGCAGAACAGGTGTACCTTGCCCCTGATGAGGACAGGGAGGGGGAGGCAATTGCCTGGCACCTCTGTCATGCCCTGGAGCTACCTGAAGATAAGGTAAAGAGGGTGGTCTTCCATGAGATTACCCCGAAGGCCATTGAGAGGGCCTTCCAGAACCCAGGTAACATTGACATGAACAAGGTAAATGCCCAGCAGGCCAGGAGGATTCTGGACCGCCTGGTGGGCTATCAGCTAAGCCCCTTGTTATGGAAAAAGGTGGCCAAAGGGCTCAGTGCCGGGAGGGTGCAGTCGGTAGCCGTCAGACTCCTGGTAGAGAGAGAGAAAGAGGTACAGTCCTTCCAGCCCAGGGAGTACTGGGAAATCACCGCCAGGCTCAGGCCTAAAGGTTCTAAGGAGAATGAATTTCTGGCCAAGCTATGGAAAGAAGACGAAAAAGAGGTAGACCTCCACAAGGAGGCCGAGGCCAATAGGTTAGTCGCACTCCTTAAGAAATCCAGGTTCGTGGTCAGTGCCGTGAATAAACGGAGGCAGCGCAATACCGCTCCATCACCCTTTATCACCAGCCAGTTACAACAGCAGGGCTCTATACAACTCCGCTTTAGTGCCAAGAAGACCATGCTCCTTGCCCAGCAACTCTATGAGGGTGTAGAGCTGCCGGAGGGTCCGGTGGGACTCATCACCTACATGAGGACCGATTCCTACCACATTGCCCAGGAGGCCCTTGAGGCCGTCAGAAATCTCATCCCTAAGAAGTTCGGTAAAGAATATCTGCCGCCAGAACCCAACCATTTTCCTTCCAGAAAGGGCGCCCAGGAGGCCCACGAGGCCATACGCCCCACCTACGTGGAACGGACACCGGAGGAGGTAAAACCTTATCTCACGGAAGACCAGTACAGACTCTACGAGCTTATCTGGAGGCGTTTCGTGGCCTGCCAGATGATGCCCGCACTGTATGACCTTACAGAGGTGCAAATAACGGCCGGCAATTGCCTCTTCAGGGCCAAGGGCCGGGTGTTGGTCTTCCCAGGACATACCCTGCTCACCGGTTCTATGGAGGAAGAGGCCCTTCCTGAATTAAAGGAAGGAGGGGAGCTAGAACTACTGAAGCTAGAACCCAGTCAACACTTCACTGAGCCTCCCCACAGGTACACAGAGGCTACCCTGATAAAGACCCTGGAAAAGAAAGGTATAGGCAGGCCCAGCACCTACGCCCCCATCATCTCCACTATCCAGGACAGGGGTTACATAAAGAA
>JASEHG010000201.1 GCA_030018855.1 Candidatus Brocadiaceae bacterium | reverse complement strand
ATTTTTTCTTCGGTATCTGCAAGAACCGTCTCCTGGTGTGTCTCACCTGATAGGTCTGTTTGCTCTTGATTATCAGCCTCTTGTGGTCGGGTTGGATTAGCCAGGCCTGTATGTCCTCCTCGTTCTCCCACTCAGTAACAAAGAGGTACTTATACTTGTTGTCAGAACTGATAAACATCTCTGAGGAGAGGAGTCCTTTGGACTGGCTGGCTATGGGGAGGATTTCCTGGAGGTCTTTCAAGAACTCTTCCTCACCCTCTGGTTTGATTTCTATTGTGAATAAGCTAAGAACGGGCATTATCTCCTCCCTTGTCTCAAGAGATTCTTCGCTTCACTCAGAATGACAAAAAACCCCTCTTCCCTAGTCCCTAGCCCCTGACCCCTAAAATGCTTAATCCAGATTCACCCACACGCTCTTCACCTGGGTATAGAGTTCCAGGCTGTGGAGGCCGAGTTCCCTGCCGAAGCCTGACTGCTTGTAGCCTCCGAAGGGGCTGGCGGCGTCAAAGGCGTTGTAGGTGTTAATCCATACGGTACCTGCCCTAAGCCTGCGGGCGGCCAGGTGGGCCTTCTTTATGTCCCTGGTCCAAACGGCCGCCGCAAGGCCGTACTCGGTCAGATTACCCTCCTCTATGGCCTCGTCTATGTCCTTAAAGGTAATGGCAGAGACCACCGGGCCAAAGATTTCCTCCCTGGCAATCTTCATGTCATTTTTCACGTTGTCAAAGATGGTGGGCTTTATGAAGTAGCCCTTACTGCCCAGGCGTTCGCCACCGCAGGTCAGCTTTGCACCTTCCTTCTTTCCCACCTCAATGTAACGCAAGACCTTATTGAACTGGTCCTGCGAGACCATCGCCCCCATCTCCGTCCTGGGGTCTAATGGGTCTCCCACCTTCATCTTGTTGGCAAAGGTGGCCATCTTCTCAACAAACTCGTCGTGTATCTTCTTCTCCACAAACAGCCTGCTGGCGGCACAACAGCACTCGCCCTGGTTAAAGTATATGCCCATGAGGGAACCTTTTATTGCAGACTCTATGTCCGCATCTGCAAAGACGATATTGGGGCTCTTTCCGCCAAGCTCAAGAGACACCCTCTTCAAGGTATCTGCGGCCGCACGCATGATGGACTTGCCGGTGGTGGTCTCCCCGGTAAAGGCTACCTTATCTGTGTCGGGGTGCTGGGCCAGGGCGGTGCCTACGGTCTCTCCTGGGCCGGTGACTATATTTAGTACCCCTTCTGGTAGACCTGCCTCCATGATAAGTTCGCCCAGGCGGAGACAGGTCAGGGTAGTAAACTTGGAGGGCTTGAGTACCACCGTGTTACCGCAGGCCAGGGCAGGCCCTAGCTTCCATGCGGCCATAAGGAGTGGGAAGTTCCAGGGGATGATCTGCCCTACCACGCCCACCGGTTCCCTGAGGGTGTAGTTGAAATAGTTGCCCCTGACCGGGATGGTCTCCCCGTGAATCTTATCCGCCCAGCCTGCATAATAGAAAAAGGTGTCGGCTGTGAGGGGGACGTCGGCGTTACGGCTATGTGAAATGGGCTTGCCGTTATCCATGGTCTCCATTACGGCCAGTTCTTCCAGGTTCTTCAGGACGAGTTCGGCCACCCTTGCCAGGAGTTTTCCCCTGTCCCTGGCGTCCATCTTGGGCCAGGGACCCCCCTCAAAGGCCTTCCTGGCGGCCTTTACTGCCAAATCCACGTCTTCTTTATCTCCCTGGGCTATCTTCGTAATTACCTCGCCGGTAGCAGGGTTGATGGTCTCAAAGGTCTTACCCGAACGGGAGTCTACCCACTTCCCGCCGATGAGCATCTTTCCGGGTTTTGTCTTTATTGGCTGGGGTTTGGTTGCGGTAATCATAATCCGTTTCCTCCGTAGGGACAAACCTTTGGGTCTATCCATCTCGGACAGGGCTAAAGCCCCGTCCCTACATTTTGATGGGTCACAACGTCTGGCAAGTTTGGGAGCATCTTTATAACTACTGGTCCTGTAAGGAGAAAATCCTGTCTTCTTATCCCTTCAATGGCCTTTCTCACGGAGACCTCCCGACAGGGCTCTACAGTGAGGATGAAGGGGAGTATCTCACCCACTGCCCCCTTGAAGCCGAACTTCTTCTGAAAATAGGCCTTCTCCTCCTGAGAATGCTTTAGCTGGAGTACCTCGTCTACGTTGACCTCGTTATCTCTCAAATAGCCCAGGATTTCACTCACTATGCCCGGTCTGTCTTTAACCACAAACCGTATATAGTATTTATTCTCGTCCTTCTCCTCCAGGAGTTCGTTGAATTGGAAACCTATCGGCCTCTGCTGGGTGTGATGCCCCATGGCAATGGAGATGACGTCCGAGACTACCGAATTGGCGGTAGGTTTTTCTCCTGCCCCTTTACCCACAAAGCACATGGTCTCACAGTACTGACTATCCACCAGTATGGCGTTCAGGGCGCCGTCTACTCGTGCCAGGATGTGGCCACCCTTCATCATTATAGGGGACACCCTTGCGACTACCTCTTTGTCCCTCCTCCTGACGTATCCCAGGAGCTTTATGTTGGAGTGGAGTTTCTGGCGGGCGTAATCAAAATCAACCTTTTCCAGGTGGTCTATGCCCTCTGTCGCCACCTCTTCCTCTTTCACAAAGAGACCGTAGAGGAGTTGCAGGAGGACGACCAGCTTATCCCTGGTGTCATGGCCTTTTATATCGGCAGTGGGGTCAGTCTCGGCGTAGCCAAGCCGCTGGGCCTCCTTGAGGGCGGATTCAAAGGTCTTGCCATGGTCACTGATACTGGAGAGTATGTAGTTGCAGGTACCGTTCAGGATGCCATAGAGTTGGTTGACGTGGTCCGGGAGGAGTCCCTCCCCCAGTGAGCGTATTATGGGGATGCCTCCTGCTACCGCGGCCTCAAAGCGTAGGTCTCTACTAGCCTCTACGGCGGCCCGGTGAATCTCCTCCCCGTAACTGGCCAGGACGGCCTTATTGGCAGTTACCACAGACTTACCGCTTTTCAAGGCATCCACTATATAATTTGCTATGTCTCTGGTCTCCTCCCGCCTCTCAAGTCCCAATACCTCTATTACGATAGATATTACTGGGTTTCTTATTACCTCGTTGGGGTCGGTGGTAAATTTATGCGGCAGACGAGAGAACCAGTACTTTTTCTGTGGGCTCCTTGTGTATATCTTTTCTATCTCCAGGCGGAGGCCCAATCTCTTTTCCAGTTCCTGAGCATCCTGGAAGAGGATGTCCTGCACCCCCTTGCCCACAGTGCCTGAACCCAGAAGCCCTATCTTTATCACCCTGTTTGCCATAGTGGAGCGTATAGTATACCCTATTGGAAAAAAGAGGCAACCCCTTTGTAGACGGTGAATAGCAATATCAATTCTACTTATTGTCTTAGAGCCCTTGCATTTTTTACCGATATGTCTTATAAAATCCATTGCTTATGAGGGATACTAGAAAATGGCTAGTGGAGGCAGAGGCGGACTTGAGGGCGGCCATGGACAGTCTCAAGGATGGTCATTTCAATTGGTGCTGTTTCCAGTCTCAGCAGGCCGCAGAAAAGGCCCTGAAAGCCTTCCTGACCTCCCAGGGCCGGCGGGCCATCCTCACCCATTCTGTGATA
>JASEHG010000200.1 GCA_030018855.1 Candidatus Brocadiaceae bacterium | reverse complement strand
GCCTGAGGCGTCCTCCTGAGGCGGACTTTCAGGATTTTCAACATGAATTGCCCCTACAAGACTACTCATACCAGGAGATAAAGATGATACTCAAGTTTATGAACGACGATGAGGCCCTGAGGGTGGCGGCCAACCTGGAAAAAGAGGGGTTCAATTTCTACGTCAGTGCCGCAGAAAGGGCCTCCAACCCCAGGACCCGCCGTATGTTCCACGACCTTGCGGCCGCAGAGAGAAAACACCTGGCACTCTTTGAAGACATCCGCTCAGAATTGCCCAAGAAAGGGGGAGAACCCTGGGGTGATGAGGATGAGATGGTAAACCGCTACATCCGCATGCTAGTAGATACTGGAGTCTTCACCAGCCCCACCAAGAGAGAAAGGTCGTTGAAGAAGACGCTCAGTGAAGAAGAGGCCCTGAGGATAGGCATCCAGACTGAGAAGGACTCCATCCTCTTCTTCACAGAGGCCTCCAGACTCTGCACCAACACCAGGGGCAAGAGGATGTTTAAATCCTTGATTAAGGAGGAGAAACAACATCTTACTGATTTGGCCCAACATCTCTTAAGACTAAGGAAACCAACATCCAGATAGAGGAGGTAGAAGACTATGACGGAAGCCGGCGAGGTCTACTACTGTGAGATATGTGGTGCTGAGGTAAAGGTTACGAAGGGTGGGGCAGGCACACTGGTCTGCTGCGACCAGCCTATGGCCCTGAAGGAATAAAATTCTCTGCGTCTGGCCAATGAGGGGTAACGCGCGTAAGATAAATCTTGTAGCCGCAAGCTTTAGCTTGCGAATTTGCGAATAGAGTAAAGCAGGTGTCAAGTCAGTAAGGGGTAACATGCGCAAGATAATCCACGTAGATATGGATGCCTTTTTTGCCTCTGTAGAAGAGTTGGACAATCCAACAATCCGGGGCAAGGCAGTAATTGTGTGCGGTGGGCTAACGGGGAGGGGGGTTGTCTCTTCCGCCGCCTACGAGGCCAGGAAGTTTGGGGTCAAGAGTGCCATGCCCGTCTTCAGGGCCAGAAAGCTCTGCCCTCATGGTATCTTCCTGGAGGGACGGATGGAGCGTTACATGGAGGTCTCCCTCCAGCTAATGCGCATCCTGAAAGATTTCACGCCCCTGGTAGAGCCTGTCTCTGTGGACGAGGCCTTCCTGGACGTTACCGAGGTGGCCTCCGCCTCAGACGGACTCCTGCCTAAGGACTTCGCAGGGGCAGAGGAGGTTGGCAGGCAGATAAAGGAGAGGATAAAGGGGGAGATGGGCCTTACGGCCTCTGTGGGTGTGGCTACTAATAAGTTTCTGGCCAAAGTGGCCTCCGGGAGGAGAAAACCCGATGGTTTTATGGTAATAACGGAGGAGGAGAAGGAGAGGGTACTTAAGGACCTCCCGGTATCCGAAATCCTCGGCGTAGGGAGGGTCATGGAAAAGGCCCTTCAGGAGATGGGCATACACACTATTGGGCAACTCTGGCCCGTCTCCCTGGCAGAATTAGTAGAGAGGTTCGGAAAATTTGGCAGGTCCTTGTACTATCTATCCAAGGGGGTAGATGATACCCCAGTCGTAACGGAGTGGGAGCCTAAGAGTGTAGGCCGTTCCTCTACCTTTGAAAGGGATATAAAAGACCTCAGGGTCATAAGACGCCAGCTCTACGACCTCACTGAAGACGTAGTGAGACAATTAAAGGAGATGGACCTCAGGGCTAAGACCATTACCATAAAGGTCAGATATAGTAATTTCCAGACCATTACCCGGAGTATCACCATTGGAACCCCTGCTGACCTCTTATCTACCATCTGGCACCATGCCGACATCCTCCTCAGGGAGAGGGTAGAACTCAAGGAAAGGGCTGTAAGGCTGGTTGGTGTCAGCCTATCCAACCTGGTTCAAACCCCAGCCGTAGAACAACTCCACCTCTTTGAGGAGGGAGCGGGGCTTGAAGAGGCATCCACGGAAAGCAGTAAGCACTAAGCCGCCCGTAGGGGCAGGTTTGAAACCTGCCCCTACAATTTCTAATAGGGAATAACCCATGAAAGTACCCCTCCTAGACCTGCAAGCCCAGTATTCCACTATAAAAAATGAGGTCCAGCAGGCCATAGATGCAGTGCTTGCCTCACAAAACTTTATCCTGGGTGGACAGGTGGAAGAACTTGAGGCCAGGATGTCCCATTTTTGCAAGGCGAAGGCGGCAATCGGGGTAGCCTCGGGTACAGATGCCCTACTACTCTCCCTCATGGCCCTGGATATTGGCAAGGGAGACGAGGTCATCACCACACCTTATACCTTCTTTGCCACAGTAGGGTCTATTGTCAGGCTAGGCGCTACCCCCGTGTTTGTGGACATAGACCCTAAGACCTTCAACATAGACCCTGCAAAGATAGAGGAGAAAATAACCCCCAGGACCAGGGCCATTATACCAGTACACCTCTTCGGCCAGGTGGCAGATATGGACGCCATCCTGGGGCTTGCCAGGAGATACAATATCGCCATCGTAGAAGATGCGGCCCAGGCCCTCGGGGCCGTTTACAAAGGCCAAGTCGCTGGCTCCATTGGAGATTTGGGCATCCTTTCCTTCTACCCCTCCAAAAACCTTGGGGCCTATGGAGATGCCGGAATGGTGCTTACCAATAACGAGGAACTCGCAGAAAAGGTCTCTATATTGAGAGTCCATGGGAGTAAGACCAGATACTACCATACTATGGTGGGCATCAATAGTCGCCTGGACACCCTCCAGGCGGCTATCCTCCTGGTCAAACTAAACTACATAGACCAGTGGAGACAGAGGCGACGGGAAATCGCCCGCCTCTATGACAAGGACCTGCAAAACACCCCTGTAACCTGTCCCTATGTCTGTAAGCAAAATGACTCCGTTTACACCTACTATGTCATTCGTACAAAGGGTAGAGACACCCTAAAGGACTACCTGACAGAGGCAGGGATAGGTACTGCCGTATACTACCCCTTACCCATGCACATGCAAGAGTGTCTTAGATACCTGAATTATAGAGAGGGCAGTATGCCCGAAGCTGAAGGGGCATCAAGGGAGACCCTGGCTATACCCCTCTACCCGGAAATTACCGAGGAGCAGAGGGGGTACGTGGTGGAAAACATCAAGAGATTCTTTAGTTCAAAATTCAGTAGCAGGTGATGGACTAAAAAGACCATAGTCCAAAGTCTTTCCGCCTCAGGCGGAGAAGTATTCTGAATTCTGACTACTGACTTCTGTATCCTTTCCCTGGCCCCTAATCCCCTATCCCTATTTTCTAACCCTCCCTCCTGAAAAAGATTGACACTATAAAGAACGCTGTGATACAATTTTACGCATAGCCTTCTCTCTTAAACTGCTAGGGAGAGTGGCAGGGCCACTCTCAGCAGAGGATAAACCATTGAGATTGTGGGCCTTGTGCTTGTTGGTCCTGTTCCTGGGGTCTGGATGTATATCTAACCAAAGTACCGCCTTGGGCACGGCTGGTGGTACCGCTGTGGGGGCAGGTATTGGGGCGGCCTTTGGCAATCCAATACTGGGCACCATCGTAGGTCTGGGGCTTGGCACCGCCGGTGGTGCACTGGTTCAGGACCACCAGGATAAAGAACGGGCTAAGAAGGAAAAAAAGGA